>CAVRLU010000036.1:0-33796 GCA_963722115.1 uncultured Nitrososphaerota archaeon | reverse complement strand
AAATGTATTATCAGTTTGAAGATTGACTATTGTTCTAATGTTTGCAGTGTTTGGAACAATACCACGGTTTCCTGAAGTTTGAGTGCCGGAACTTCCTCCAACAGATGTCTGTATGATTTGCAGACTAGGATTTAGTCCAAGATTTTGGAGACCTTGAAATAGAGTGCTACCGCTAATTATTACTGTTTCACCAGGAGCATATGCCTTTTTGTCAGTAGACATCAATATCGCACTTTTTTGTGTTTGTGCAGGAATTAATGCAAAAGTAGTAAAAGCAGATGCATCACCATATGTTGCTGTCACTCGATATATCCCATAAATTGGATTTATGCTGTTGATAAGCAATCCTGAACTGCCGACACTACTTTGATATTGATTCACAGAAGTTAGTTTTCCTTGAGAATCTGGGAACAATGTTCCCTGATATACCAATACATTGGTTGGATCATATACTTTGTATTGTACTGGAGTAAGTGGAATTACTTTTGAAACAGTACCTTGTAGTACGATAGGTTGTGAAACTGTATAATTAGATTTATCTGTAGATATGACCATCGTTGTTGCTGCAATCTGTGACGGAGGAACAAATGCAGCAGAGCCTAGTGAAAACGTAGTTAACGTCTGAGCACCACCATATGATGCAGAAATTCTGTACGTTCCTTCAGTAAATCCCAAGACTTGATCAGTTTTTGCATATGTTGAGAACTTGAGATCAGTTCCAGGATACAACGAGAATGTTTGGCTGAATCCATTGGGTCCTGACATAACTAGATTAACAGTGGTAGGAATGGAAGTTACTGCTGGGTTTTTTACAATTTGTGAAACTTGGCCGCTAATGTTTACTATATCACCAAAGATGTAATTCTGTTTGTCAGTTGAAAGAGACATGGTGAGTTGACTAGTAACAGTAGTTGTTGGAGGACTTCCGTTTGAAAATCCTGGGGTTCCGCCCTTGTAGACCCAGTCATTTTGAGAACCAGTATTGTAACCATCATAGAGTCTCTGCCAAGTATTACCATCTCCTTGTGTATCGGTAAGCGGCGGGGTTTGATCAACAATTGTTCCATCAGATCCTTTTAGTTGGATAACAGCACCTGCTTGTGGAAACCAAAGCGGCACATTATGATAAACAATGAATTGTTTAGGTTGTATTGTAGTTCCCAAGGATATTGTATACACTTGTTTTAATCCACTAGTTGCCCCAATTGTCCAACCACCAATATTGACAGGAGAACTTGTTGGATTATACAGTTCCACCCACTGTATAGGAGATTTTGTATAATCGCCCATTGGATTTAGTTCGACTTCGTTTATGACAACATGATTTGCTATTAGAATCGTTTGTCCACTAGCTGAATAGCTTTGTCCAATTACAAGTAAGATTAGAATTCCTGCAATAAGGTACGGGTTTGAATGTTTCATCTGTAATACCATTTCAAGACTATGTTTGTAATTTTAGGTGTTGATTGTGGAAAAGTTGAGTTAGTTGTTAATGCCCAATATGTCACATATTGCATAATCAAAAGATCCTCTACAAGTATTATAAGTCGTACGTATAATTTGTACCAAATTAGTTAGAATACTATGTTTTTTCTTGTTTGTCTGAATCACATTTGGGACATTTGTTTTCAATGATTTTTGCTCCACATATGGCGCAGATGCCCTGACCGACCTCTCTTTGAATCTGTCTCTTTCTTCTTCCAACAAATACCTTCATTGCAAAATATAACAAAATTGCAATCAGTATAGCATAAATCAGATTCATGCCAGGCAATGCCATAACTCCTATCATGATACACAAAACTCCTACAATCAAGAGAATTTCGCGTTTTTCAAATTTCAATTTAATCTAGGACTAGGATAATTCAATAAATAGATATGCCAGAACTCAGAGTCACTGAATTAACATTCATCTTGTGTCATGTCTCTAACTCTTCTTCATCGCCTGGCTATCATAATCAGTTAAAGTCGGATAATAACTAATTGTATTTGACTCAAATCTCAAACATGCCTAAAACATAAGAAGTGGGATCGGCCGGATTTGAACCGACGACCTCAGGTACCCAAAACCCGAATCATACCAAGCTAGACCACGATCCCGATGTGATTGCACAAAAATGTCCCCAATTTAATCTTCTCATAGCGTATGATGATTTTAAATAATAATCCAAATTAAGGCATAATTGTTGCAATTACAAGATTACATCAATGCTGGGAAAATAGCATCAGAGGTAAGAGAGAATGCAAGAAGAAAGAATCATGTTGGTTCTACTCTTGAAGAAATATGCAATTCTATTGAAAAAGAAATCGAGAGTAAAGGTGGAAAATGTGCGTTTCCAGTCAATGTCAGTTTAAATGAAATCGCAGCTCATTATACAGCTGAACCTAATGATACCATAACAGTAAAAGACACTGATCTTTTAAAAATCGATTTAGGTGTTCAGATAAATGGACATATTGCAGATACTGCCGTTACCGTATGTTATGATCCAAAATATGATTTTCTAGTACAAGCAGCAGAGTCTGCTCTTAGAGAAGCTATGGCAATCATTCGAGTAGGTACAAAATCAAGCGATGTTGGAAAAACAATAGAGAACACAGTAAAACAGATGGGTGGAATACCAATAGCAAATCTCAGTGGTCATTCTCTTGAACAATATACAATTCATGCAGGCAAATCTGTTCCAAACATATGGTCAATCGGTTCATTCTCATTCCAATCCACAGAGGCATATGCGTGTGAGCCATTTGTAACCAC
Organism: uncultured Nitrososphaerota archaeon; assembly: GCA_963722115.1. Taxonomy (GTDB): domain Archaea; phylum Thermoproteota; class Nitrososphaeria; order Nitrososphaerales; family Nitrosopumilaceae; genus Nitrosotalea. The sequence goes on along the minus strand of CAVRLU010000036.1, from coordinate 31,038 downwards.
TCCAGATGGATCAGGTTTTGTACGAGAAGGCAAAATTAGAAATATTTTCTCACTGGTTACAAGAAAAAGAACAAAGGATGACGAAGTCAACAAACTAATTGAGACAATCTGGCAAAAATTCAACATGTTACCATTTGCACTAAGATGGCTCATACCAGAATATAATGAAAAGACTGCAAGAGAACTACTTGAAAGATCAATTAAAAACAAAATTGTTCGTTCGTACCCAATACTCGTGGAGGCAAATGAGCAAAGAGTCGCTCAGGCAGAGCACACATTTATTCCAAAAGAAAACGGTGTTACTGTAACCACTATTTAACGCTGCATTAACAATCTCTTTTTTATGGGTTTAGCAATTTTGAACATTTGTTGGTAACATGATATTCAAAATGATCAAGCTGGTATAGAAATATCAAATCTGGTATGACAATGCATGGAAGCAACACATCTATTTTTCAGGCATGTTTCATTCCCGGTCACATGTAAAATGATGGTGTAAACATGAAGCAAATGTGTAATCAATGTGATTGTGAGTTTGAATCAGGTTATAGATCAGCATACTGTCAAAACTGTCTTAACAAAAATATCTTGAAGGTAGATTAAGATACAATAATTTTATCTTAATCTATTTCGTTACTCTCAGTATCATAATTCTTGTACAACAGTTCATTTTAAGAGCAAATCTAGAAAAAAAGTCATGTTTTAAATTTTGCTTTGCCTTTGGATTTAGTACATTATGATATGTCTTGAGAAGTTCCCTGAGTTTATTGCATAAGTCACTATTTGATAACTTCGCCAAAAATTTTGGATATCGCCATTTGGCCATTACCACACGAGGTGCATTTCTCCATTGTTTTAAAGACATAGTCTCCTTCTTTGAATTTTCGCTTGGTAGTTTTATTGCAACTAGTACATTGCTCAATCGAATAGGGATCAAGTATTTCTTCTTTTTTCTTAAAGATCATTGTGCAACTCCTATAGTATTTCCAATCCCAATAACTAGAACACACTGGTCAGTCTTTGCATTGGCTTTGATGATATCATAAATTTGAGATGTGACTATATCAGAAGAGTCGGCAATCTCCTTTTTCATCAGAGTAATTGCTTCCTTAATTGATTGTTTTATCACAATTGCATATATTGGAATATTGTGTTTTGTTGCAATCTCTTCGATTTGGAATCTTTCAGTACCTATCCCTCCAATTGCTGCTCCAAATCCTTGTGCAATAGAGCCAGTATCTTCACCTTCAAGTTTTAATGCTGCATCGACCATCACAATTATGTCTGGTTTCTTTTCTGCAAGAATTTTTTCAAGTGCATCTGCAGGTCTGCCAACTGTTGCTGCAGGTCCCTCAGCTTTCATAAAATAGAGTTTTCTTCCTTCAAAGTCTTTTTCGCCCAAAACTGTTTCAAGCGCGATTGATTTTTTTTCTGTATCAAGCATCATTTTCCCAACAATCATAGGACCAATTCCATCTCCAATTGGTTGTCCTTGTTTGAAGGCAGATACTGCAATCTTGAGTGCTTCTGCTTCTTCCATGATAAACGGCATCATCATCTGCAAAGGTAAAATTAGTGGAAAATTGTTTTGCTTCTTTGCAGTTAAGAAAAAGTGTCTTACCATTTTGTATAACAATTGCAATGTAGTTACTGCTTCCAAAATGTTAGTTATCTTACTTGTTTCGATATGGCTAATATTTTGAGATAGACTTTGGACTTGTTCCCTAGTGGAATCTTCTCTTGTTCGCATGATATGTCTTATTTTTGGAACTATTCCATTAGGATCCATATCAGTTGGCATAATTGTAAAGTATTCAAAATACCTGTCAAGTTTTGATGTAGGATCTTCAGAAGGTTTTAGAGTGTTTTTTATGTAATCAATTAGTCTCTTTTCGCGTATCGTCTCGATAAGATTTTAATTTTTCAAGTCCCTTGTTAATTTCAGAAGAAGTTACCTGAAGTTGAATTCTTTGCCCATACAACATAAAGACAAAGATAGGAACAATCCAAACTAGCCACATCAGCGGATTTGAATTATCATTAGAGCTGAAAGACTTGTCCAGACTTGTTGCGTTAAAATCCAATAACAAAAAGAACTTTTTTTACCAAATTAAATCTTTCAAAAAATTAAATCGTTTTAAACAATTGTTACTCATATACACCATTGAACGCAAATGAAATAGGAGCAAGATTATCCAAGATGGTAAAATGCACGGTGTTATGGGATGATAATACACGTGGTTTTTATTCAGTGGATGCAAGTTCATACATTTTAAGACCATCAGTTGTGGTCATCCCTCGTAATGAATCAGATATAATCAGAATTATACGATTTGCAAGAAAATACAGCATTCCAGTAACTCCTCGAGGAGCAGGAACTGGACTTGTCGGCAGTGCTCTAGGAAGAGGCATCATAATAGACATGAAAAATATTGATGAGATAGAACTTGGTAATAACTATGTCAAAGTAGGCTCAGGAGTTTTCAAGGGTCAACTTGATAAGATATTGGAAAAACATGGCAGATTCATAGGTCCAAATCCTTCCATAGGTCCATTCTGTACTATAGGAGGAATGATTGGAACCAATGCAAGTGGAACTCACTCTTTGAAATATGGCAGCATAATAGACAATCTAATTGAAATCAGATTAGTAAATTCTTTTGGCAAGATAATAAAGTTGCCAGATAAACATGATTCAAAAAAAATCATTAGCATTATACCTTTCAAGATTGCAGAATCATTTCCAAAAGTTTCCAAGAATTCTTGCGGATATAGAATCGACAAGGTTCACTCAGAAAAAGACACGCATAAAATTATTGCAGGTTCGGAAGGAACTCTTGGCATAGTAACATCTGCAAAACTTAGAACGTATGCATACCCAAAGAAGATCTTGTTACTTGTCATACAATACAAAACATTGTTAGAAGCAGTAAAAGATATTCCAAGAATAACTGCATTAAAACCATCAGCTGTTGAACTTGTAGATGACAACATAGTAAAGCACATCAAAATAAAAATGCCTTTCCAGACCGGTTGTCTCCTCTTTGTAGAATTTGATGACAAGATAGAATCCAATAAGAATCATATTCAAAATGCCACATTAGGTAAAATAATCAAAACTGAATCAAATACAAATAAAATCAAGGAATTATGGAGTTTTAGAAACTCTGCTCTTGCATTTAGCCTAAAAAGCATTACAAAGAATGAGACAATGCCTACCATCATAGAGGATGCAGTAGTGCCAGTAAAAAGGCTGCCATTACTGCTAAAGATATTAGATATAATTAGCAAAAGGTATGACCTGAAGATGATCGTTTATGGGCATGCAGGAAACGGCAATCTGCACATAAGGCCCATCCTAAAGAGAAAGGATAGACATCTCATCAGGAAGATTGCCTCAGAGTTTTTTTCCAGCGTAATAGAGATTGGCGGTAGCATAACAGGGGAACATGGAGACGGTCTTGCCAGATCAGAGTTTGTAAAATTGCAATACAGTAATGAAGTATATTCTGTTTTTAAAAAGATAAAAAAACAATTTGATCCTAAAAATATCCTAAATCCTGGAAAAATTATCTCAAATCAAAGTACTGTAACAAAAAACCTAAAGATCTAACAGTTCATTCAAGTCAATCATTTTATTTTAGTGCCAAGTGTGACATCCTCAGGGACTGTAAGCCAAAAGGGCTTGTCATTTAGATCAGCTGCTAGAAGCATAGCACCTGATTCAATTCCTCCAATTTTCCTAGGCTCTAGATTTACAAGTGCTATGACTGTTTTACCTACCAGTTCCTCTGGTTGATAGTATTCCGCTCCACCGATTATGATGTTACGTCTTTCATCTCCAAGATCAATTACGCCTTTCACAATTTTTGATTTTCCTGGAATTTTTTCAACTTCGATTACCTTAGCTACCCTCATGTCGAGCTTTGCAAAATCGTCATAAGTTATCAAACTCATAATAAGTGTCAAATTATGAGATTAAAATTGATTTCGGAATAAAAAATTGTGTTATCAAGCAAACCTATTCTTCCGTGTTATAACATAAATATGAATAAAAAAGAACTCTTTCATGGTCCAGATTCAAGCATCTATTGAGATTAGTGCTCCCATCGACAAGGTATGGAGTATAGTATCTGATCTCTGATTCTGAGCCAAAATTTTGGAGAGGAACTAAAGAGGTAAGAAACATCTCAAAAGATGGAAATATCATAACAAGAGAAGTCACTATAGCATTCAAAGACTCAAAATGCATGCAGACCGTAACAATTCATCCAAAAGAGAAAATACATGTTCAATTTACAAAAGGAATCATTGAGGGAAGCAAGACAATCACACTTATTCCGCTAGAAAATAAGACAAGACTTGATGTTTTGTGGGATATGAAACTTTCAGGTATGATGGGAATGTTTACAGGTATGATAAAAAAACACATCCAAAGCGGTACTGAGCAAGCCCTTGAGAGTATAAAGCAAGAATCTCAGAGATAGACAAATGTATTTTTTTGTAGATATAATCAACTATGTTCTCTCAGCTATTTTGCTAGGTGTTGCAATAGCATGGATTTTTTTAATAAAATCAATGTGGATTACTTTTCGAGATTCACCTTTTTTAGATAAATTCAATCCCAGACCGCATCATACTCCAAAAGTGTCCATAATTTTACCAGCTAGAAATGAAGAGTCCTTTATTGAAAAATGCATAAATTCCCTTTTAGAACAGGATTACAAAAATTATGAAATAATAGCAATCGATGATAGGTCAGATGATAATACAGGCAACATAATAAAAAAAATTTCCAAAGAGAATTCAAAAGTAGTATATGTTCTAGCAGAACCCAAACCAGAAAAATGGACTGGAAAGAATTGGGCATGTGTTGAGGGGTTCAAAAAGACATCGGGCGAACTGTTGTTATTTACTGATGCAGATACGTTTCATACAAGAAAAACAATTTCTCTTGCAGTGGATCATCTAATGAGTGAAGAATTAGATGCACTCACCGTAATTCCAAAGATGCTCTGTCTTGATTGGTGGACAAAAATTACTTTACCAGTACTATCTACTTTTCTTCATACGCGATTTTCTGCTTTAAGAGTAAATGATCCTTCTAAAAAAACAGGATATTTTTTTGGTAGTTTTTTCATAATAAAAAGGAAAACGTATGAATCAGTAGGAACTCATGAAGGCGTAAAAAATGAAATTGTTGAAGATGGAGCACTAGGCAAAAAAGTAAAAGAACAAGGATTTAAGCTGAAAATGGTACGTGGAGAACATCTAGTTGAGGCAGTATGGGCAAGAGATTGGGCCACTTTATGGCATGCCCTCAAGAGGTTGATGATTCCGCTATACATCCAATCAAACAAAATAGCTATAGGAATATTCTTTGCAGTACTTTTCTTGTTATTTATGCCATTTCCAATACTTGCATATTCTGCAATATTTGTCAATACCTCAGAATCATTTGGCATTCTATGTGGAATGTCATTAATTTCAGTCGGATTATTTTACCTTGGAAGCATTATAGATGCAAAGAAAGGACTCTCACTAGGATTTCGACATGCATTATTTGCCCCAATCGGTAGTGCAGTAATAATAGCAGGATTTGCAACTGGAATTTTACATGCCAAAAGAAGTAATGCCTTGGTGTGGCGAGGTAGAACATATTCCATATCTGAAACAGTGCAAAATTCCATTAATTTGTGAGTAAGGATTATACAGCAACCTCGGATACTTTTAGATTCTTGGATAAGACGACTGCAATTTTAGGTGGAACATATGGAATAATCGTACTAATTTTGGTATTTGCATTTGTATCTGAACAACAAAAAACAGATCCCATACATCAAACTGTCACGCCGCTAGGAAACATCGTTCAATCAAATCCAGCATCACACTTGAGCTGGCAGATCTTTTTTCTAAATCTCAAGATGGAGTTGTTCAGATAATAGTTCGTAAATCAAGTGATAATTCTTCAGACAGAGCTATTGGATCAGGTATTGTGTATGATCCCAGTGGACATATTATTACAAGCAATCATGTTGTAGCCGACTATCAGAAAATCAGAGTTGTATTTCATAATGGAGAATCATACTCAGCCAAAGTCACTGGTACTGATCCATTTGCAGATCTTGCTGTAATCAAAGTAGATGCAGATCCCCAAACACTCCATACATTACCACTAGGGGATTCTTCAAAACTTAGAATTGGAGATGAAGTCATAGCTATAGGAAGCCCCTTCGGTTTAACGGGCTCTATGACTAGTGGAATAGTAAGTCAGTTAGGTAGAATACTAAATCCTCCCGATATCGGATCATTTTCCATTCCAAACGTCATTCAGACAGATACTGCAATAAATCCTGGAAATTCAGGTGGTCCACTTCTAAATGACCAGGGTGAAGTAATTGGTATCAATACAGCAATTCAAACCCAGACTGGAGAATTTTCAGGTGTAGGGTTTGCAATCCCATCAAACACCATGAAGAGAATCGTACCAGCTCTCATACAGGATGGACATTACAAACATCCTTGGTTAGGAGTATCAGGGATAACAGTTGATCCTGACTTGTCAGATAGCCTTGGGCTTTCTACACAATCAGGATTCCTTATTGAAAACATTGTACCAGACAGTCCAGCTTCTAACGCAGGCTTGCACTCATCAAATCAAACAAAGATGGTAGACGGGATCAAATACAAAATTGGGGGAGACATAATAATAGGAGTGGATGACAGTCCTGTTAAAAAACTGGAAGACCTTCTAAATTATTTACAAGATAATAAATCAGCAGGGGATAAAATGGTCTTGAAGATAATTCGTAATGACAAAACCATTGAAGTGACTCTAACTCTACAGGAAAGACCAATTAGCCCATAAAAAAAATTGGTTAATGGATAATCAAAGACAACTACTACATCAGTAACTATGTTAGTGAACAAAGTGGCACAATTTTTTATTAATTAAATTTCCATGTTGTAGCATGTCAAGGCACCCATATAGATCAGAACTTGGAATGATATCAGACATACTAAAAGTGGCAATGGATTATGGTAGACAGGGCGCAATTATTACAACCATAGCAAGAAATGCAAACCTGTCACACTATACTGCAACAGACAAATGTCAAAAACTGATAGATTTTGGGTTGATGGAATCAAGAACATACAAGAGAGGACACATATTCTCCATTACAGATAAAGGAATGCAGTTTTTGTCAGAGCTACAAAAATTTACAGAGTCAGCACAGGCAATAAAAATAAGGTGTTAAACCAACAAGTTAAATTGGAAAATTAGTGTAATGGTTAGATTATACCCCTGCGGAATTATTGTAAACGGTCATTTTTGATGGAGAATTTAGGAAAAAAGGCTAGAAATTTCAAAAAATCATCTTTGGCAGTATTTGCCATAATAGACGTTTTTGGTTCGTTAAATGTCCCACTATCTAAGGATAAATACAACTGCCAAAGCTAACATGACTAGTTGAGCGAGCTTATCCTCAGTTCTGAGTTGTTAAATAGACTGGTCGATGGAAGAACGCCATCAAAAAGTGAGTCTTATCAGATTTATCAAGATGCAGAAAGGGATTCTTCAGAACTTTACAAAGTATCCCAATTTTTAAGAGGCACTCACAAGGGCTCCATGGTAACCTATTCAAGAAAAGTCTTTTTTAATTTGATAAATCTTTGCCGTGATACTTGTTCATATTGCACATACAAATCAGAGCCAGGTCAGGCAAAAATTTCAATGTTGTCAAAAAAAAATATTGTAGAACTTGTTAGCATTGGAAAAAAATACAATTGTACTGAGGCATTATTTGTTACAGGTGAACGACCTGAACAGAAATATCAAGAGGCAAAAACATGGCTTAAAGAAAACGGATTTTCAAGTACTGCAGAGTATCTAGTTCATGCATCAGAAATTGCACTAGAAGGAGGACTTTTCCCACATACCAATGCAGGAAATCTTACAAAAGAAGAGATGCGTGAATTAAAAAAAACAAATGTTAGTCTTGGTCTAATGCTAGAGAATGCAAGCGAAAGGCTTTCAGAAAAAAATATGGCTCATCAATTTGCCCCAAGTAAAAATCCTAAAGCAAGAATGAAGATACTTCAAAATGCTGGAGAGTTGAAAATTCCAATGACTACAGGATTACTTTTAGGAATTGGAGAAAATCCATTTGAATTAATTGATTCAATTCATTCCATAAAAGAGATTCACGATCAACATCAGCACATCCAAGAAGTAATTTTACAAAACTTTCAGCCAAAACAGGATACGCCTATGAGAGACAGTCCTTCCCCACAAGAAAAATACTTTAAGATAATGGTTGCAATGACTAGAATAATTCTTCCTAAAATGAATATCCAGATACCTCCGAACTTATCTCCCAAGTCTTATTCTTCATTTCTGTCAGCAGGAATTAATGATTGGGGAGGAATATCACCAATAACCCGTGATTATGTAAATCCAGAATTTCCATGGCCCAAAATTGAAGACGTCAAGAGAGATTGTTCCAATGCAGGATTTCAACTAAGAGCAAGATTCCCAGTTTATCCAGAATTTTTCTCATATGTCAACTCCGATTTACAATCAAGGATGCAAGAAATTTCAGATTCTGAAAATCTAGTAAGTAGGAAGTATGTCAAATGAGCATAATACACACATCTTCATTTGATGCTCTCCTAAGAACCTCAGACCCATTAATATCGGATACTTTGAATCGTGCCTTGGATGAAAAAGAAATTTCAGTCAGCGAGGCAACAAGACTGTTTTATGCAAAAGGAATTGATTTTCATCTGATTGGAATAGTTGCAGATGAGCTTAGGAAAAGAAGAGTTGGAGATATTGTCACATATGTCATAAATCGAAATATCAATTTTACCAATGTCTGCATAAAACAATGTGGTTTTTGTGCCTTCAGCAGAGACTTTCGTGAAGAAGAAGGATATTTTTTACCAATGGATGAGATAGTGCGACGCGCTAAAGAAGCATTAGTACTAGGCGCCACAGAAGTTTGTGTTCAAGCAGGTCTACCTCCAGACATGGACGGAGCCACATATGAGAATATTTGTAGAGCTATCAAATCAGAAGTTGGAGATATTCATATTCATGGTTTTTCACCTGAAGAAGTTCTATACGGAGCAACAAGATCAAACATTTCAATAAAAGAATATTTGATTAGATTAAAAAATGCAGGAGTAAATTCTCTACCAGGAACTGCTGCCGAAATTTTAGATCAAGCAATGCGAGATAAAATTTCCCCTGGCAGAATTAGTGTCAACAAGTGGATAGAAGTGATCAAGACTGCACACAAGATAGGAATACCATCAACATCAACTATCATGTTTGGTCATCTCGAATCACCTGAGGATAGAGCAAAACACATAGCATTGATCAGAGACATACAAAAAGAAACCAAAGGATTTACCGAGTTTGTTCCATTAAATTTCATTCATTCAGAAGCTCCCATGTACAAAGAGAATTTACACTTCAATATCAGAAACGGGGCAGATGGTAAAGATGTCTTGTTGATGCATGCAGTATCAAGAATCATGTTAAACAACTACATTAACAACATTCAGACATCATGGGTAAAAGAAGGTGCAGGGATGGCACAACTATCATTATGCTGGGGAGCAAACGACTTTGGCGGCACCCTTATCAATGAAAGTATTTCCACAGCAGCAGGATCTGGACATGGACAATTATTAAAACCAAAAGATATCAGACAAGTTATAAGACAAATAGGAAGAATTCCTGCCCAGAGGACAACATCTTACAAGATAATCAAGACTTATGCTTCAGAAGAAGGTAAAGACCCACTAGATGAAGTTCAAAATACTTCTCAGTTTGGATCATATCACGAGTTAATAAAACTGGACAGATACAGGTACAAAAACAATAGGCGAAACTAGTTGTCATATTGTGATGACATACTCAAAAGATCAAAGGCCCTCCATTTGGACGAATGTGAAGCAATCTCAATACAGAAAAATATTACAACAGTAAGAATAACTGATTCTGAAATAGCAGAGATAAAGCACAATCAAGAAGATTCTGTCGCAGTACGCATAATTCACGAAAAGAAGATAATGTCATCTAGATCATTTTCAAGCAAAGAAGAAAATTTTCTAGAGAGAATTTTAAAGACGAAATCATTTGTGCAGCCAAAGAATTTTTGGAAAAATCTCCCATTTCCTTCAAATATAATGCAGGTGGAAAGAACATACGATCCTCAGCTTGTCGACATACCAGGTACTAGTGCAATAGATATTGCAAATGAGATGATCAATGCTACCAGTCATAAAGACATAACAAGAATTTCGGGGTCTCTTAATATCGTTTCAGAACATTTTCAGATAATGAACACCAATGGCGTGGATTGTTCAGATGATTCTACATTCATCTCAGGAACAATAAATGCAGACACTGAATCAGACTTGCCCGTCAGCGGCATAGGCATGAATTGTTCAAGAACTCTTGCAAGTTTTTCAGCAAAAGATGTTGGCAATGAGGCTTTAGAAATGTGCACAAATTCAATCAACCCAAAGAGAGTTGAACAAGATTCTCATGACATAATTTTTGAGCCTTATGCATTTGGGGAGTTGTTAGCATTTGTTTTTTCTTCAAACTTTAATTTGAAGACATATTCTGAGAAGCGGAGTTGCTTTTCAGACAAATTAGATGGTATCATTTCAAATGAGAATTTTAGTCTAATAGACGACCCACATAGTCCAGATGGCATAGGTAGTAAGTCATTTGATGACGAGGGAACTCCAACATCACCTCAATTTCTAATAAAATCAGGAGTCTTGACCGGTTTGTTTTCAGATTCTTTTGAGGCATTTAAGAATGGAACTATTTCAAGTGGAAACGCAGGCAGACCCGGGTCTCCAATGGGAAGATCTACACAGTCGATCCCAATTCCAATACCCCATAACTTGAAAGTTCCAAATGGTAATGAGAGTAAAAATGAAATTATTCAAGAAACAAAAAAAGGACTGCTGATTGGCAGATTATGGTATACATATCCTGTAAATCCAGAACAGGGAGATTTTTCATGTACTGCACGAAGCGGAATAAGAATAATAGAAAATGGAAAAATAGTTCATCCCGGCAAGTCTGTTAGAATAGTTCACAACCTGAAGACAATGCTTATGAATATCTTATCAGTTGGAAATGATTCAAAAAACATTCTCCAGTGGAGTTCTTTGCCATCCATAACACCTACTGTCAAAGTAGGTTCAGTGAAAGTAATCCCCATCTAGAGAGATGGTAGAACAAATTGCATGCCAATTCCTATCACATACAAAACAAGAAGCATTATTCCAGATTTTAGACCCATTTTGTTCTTAAACATTGGAATTAATGCAATAATTGTAATCACTGTAACAAGTATCATTTGGTTTTCCAATATTGTGGTGTTTGGTATTTTTGCAGCAAATCCTTTGTAACTCATAGCTGCAAAAACAGCAACAGAAAGAAGTAAAGTATTGTTGAGTATTTTCGAACCAAGGACGTTTGCAACTGCAATAGATGCACCACCAGCGCCTTTCCTTGCTAGAAAAATCATGGATATTTTTTCAGGCATTTCACCTGCAATTGGACTGACTATAACAGCAAGCATAACAACCGAGACACCCAAATCCACGGATACTCCTTCAAGAGCATGTACAAAGGGTTCTGCGCCAATAAAGATTCCAATGGTTCCCGCGACAAATAGAATCATTGCACGTGTAAAGTGTTTTTTTGATTTTATTTGTGAATGATTTTCATGAAGATTAGATTCAAGCGGTATTGTCTTCTTTTCTTTCTTCATCTCTCTGAAAGCAAATCCCAGATAGACTGCAAACAAACCTGCAAATACTATTCCGTCCATCACATCATAACCGTTGATGAACATAACCGCGCCAGCAACTGCGGTCATTATTAGAAAAATTTTGTCCAAGCCAAATTCTTTAACATCGATGAATTTTTGTGGCGCTTTTGAAAGACGTGTAGTTGCTATAATCAACATGATTGCCAATCCAAAAGTCATCATGAATAAGTTACTTCCAAGTGCAGATCCTATCGCAATACTGTATGATCCATTTTTTGCAGCAGCAACAACTATTCCAATTTCTGGCAATGTTGTTGCTACACTAAGTAATGTTCTACCTACAAATCTTCCACCCCACCTTTCTGCAAGATGTTCGGCTCCATCAGATAATAACCAGCTGGCAAAAATTAATTCTCCTAACCAGCCAAGTAATAGAAGAACATTATCGGCCACTACATATTTCTATCAAATCAAGTATTATTATTTGTGACTAAAAATTAAATTTTAAACAACTGTAATGAAAAAGAGTCAATAAAGATTTTCAAGGATCAGAAGTGATTTATTTTTTATTCTGCTAATCTTTAACTATAATCATAGTAAGTGTGGATTTTATTCCATCCAATTTTCTTATCTGATCAGTTATAGTCTCCCTCAATGATTCCATTGAATCAGATTCAATAATCATCAATACATCATAGACACCATAAACTGGATAGACTTCTTTTACATGAGGTATTTTTTTTATTTCATTTACAATTTGAAGTTCTTTTCCAAGTTCTGCATTCATCAAAACAAAGGCGCTATGCATGTAAAAAGTGGGCATGCCTAGAATAAAAACAGATTGAATTTGTCCAAAAAAGCTATTACTAAGCTTAAAAAATTCACCCAGCTAGAATTAATAAGGTACAATACGGTACCAATACCGTAACATGAAAACTAGAATGACGTACATATCAGTGGAAGTAGCAGATCACTTCTCGGATTTCATCATAAAAAGAGACGAACAGGTATTAGATGCAGTAAAAGCACGAACTAGAGATTTTAGTACCATCTCCATCCTAAAATTATTGTATCAACTAAGATGTAACCCTATGACTTTCTCTGATCTATATGTAAAATCAAATATCAGAATGAAGAGATCGTTTCTAAATTACCTTCATCTGTGCGTATCATATAATTTCATAAGAAAAGAACCCAGTGGGGCAAACATGGTATATTCCATAACTGACAAGGGAAGGACAATGTTGGATCTATTCATGCAAAAAAACAACTAGGATACAATTACATAATTCTTTTATTCCAATCACATAGAGCAGATTCATTGGGAATTACTTACAAAGATGCAGGTATTGATATCAATAAGATAAAGCAGAGTCAGATAAGCATAGGAAAACTCATTGCGTCCACTCACAAGTTACAAAAAAAGGCCAAGATAATGTCAGGATTTGGGCATTATGCAGGAATTGTAGAGATACCAGGCGGTACATTATTGGCAACTCACACAGATGGGGTTGGAACCAAAGTCATGATTGCACAATCTATGAAAAAATATGACACTGTTGGAATAGATTGTGTTGCAATGAATGTAAATGACATAATATGTACGGGTGCAGTTCCTATATCTTTTGTTGATTATATAGCAGCTAATAGAAACGATCAAGAAATATTCAAGCAAATAGTTAGAGGGCTTGTTAAAGGTGCAAAAGATGCTCAAGTTCCCATAGTGGGAGGCGAAACAGCAATATTGCCTGATTTAATATCAGGAAAGAATTTTTCTTTTGATTTAGCAGGGATGGTTGTAGGAATTCTCAACAAACGGGACATGATTCTTGGTAACAAAATAAAAAAAGGCGACATCATCATAGGAATAAACAGTAGTGGATTACACTCAAACGGATATTCACTTGCAAGAAAAGTTCTCTCAAAATATTCTATGCGAGAAAAGATAAAAGGCCTTGGAGTTCTTGGTGATGCACTTCTTGCACCTACTAAGATCTATGTTAAACCAGTTTTACAAGCCATCAAAGAATGCAACATCCATGGACTGGCACACATAACAGGTGGTTCATTTACCAAGCTTTTGAGACTAAAAAAGACAGGATTTATGCTAGATAACCTGCCTGAGCCCCCTCCAATATTTCAAATAATTGAGAACCAAGGCGTTGCAAGAGAAGAGATGTACAAGACATTTAACATGGGAATTGGATTTTGCCTAATTGCACCAAAAGAAGAAGAAGTGAGAATAGGTCAAATCTTCAAAAAACATGGATTTCACAATAGGCAAATTGGCAAGATAATTGAGAAAAATGGTGTCTACATAGACAAACTAAGAATAGCATAGTTACATGTGAAAATAAGAAATTTTACCTGGATGGTTCTAGATTAGGATTTAATACCCAAATTCATTCTAACAAGTCGTGCAAAAAGCAGATGTGACGTTTGAGGATGCGTGTAAAGAGATATCCAATAATCTTCTTTCCATTTCCAATCCTACAGACAAGGATACAAAAAGAGAAGTCAAAAGAATTTGTATAAAATACGCTTTAGAGAGAATTCCAAGAAATTATGAGATACTTGCACACGTAACAGGCACAGACTATATGAGACTTCAAAAAGCCCTAGTAAGAAAGCCTGTCAAGACAGCATCAGGTGTTGCCGTAATTGCACTGATGCCAAAGCCATATGCATGCCCACATGGAAGATGTAGTTATTGTCCAGGAGGTATAGAGTTTAACACCCCAAATAGTTACACAGGACGAGAACCTTCAACACAAAATGCCATAGCAAATAGTTATGATCCGAAAAAACAAATTTTAGATAAACTTGAACACCTAATTGCATATGGTCATGACAGTACAAAACTAGAACTAGTGATAGTAGGTGGAACATTTCTTTTCATGCCGCGTAGTTATCAGACAAATTTCATCAAATCATGTTTTGATGCTTTAAACGGATTTGATTCACCAGATTTAGAATCTGCCAAGAAAAATAATGAGAAAGCAAATTTTAGAAATGTAGGATTTACCATAGAGACCAAACCAGATTATTGTAAGAAAGAGCACGTAGACTGGATGTTAGAATACGGAGTAACAAGAGTTGAGATAGGAGTACAGAGTCTTCATGAAAAAGTATACGAAATTGTAAACAGAGGACATACCTACAATGATGTAATAGAATCATTTCAGGTATCAAAGGATGCAGGCTACAAAATTGTAGCTCATATGATGCCAGGCCTTCCTTCAATGGCTCCGGAAGAGGACATTTCAGATTTTAAGCAATTATTTTCCGATCCTGAATTAAGGCCAGATATGCTAAAAATATATCCTACTTTGATACTTGAGAATACGCCTCTCTATGATATGTATAAGGATGGGAAATTTATGCCATATTCAGACGATGAAATGGTAAGAGTCCTAACAGAGATTAAAAAAATCATTCCAAGATGGGCAAGAATAATGAGAGTTCAAAGAGAGATATCATCAGATCAAATAATTGCAGGACCTAAACTTGGAAACTTGCGTCAAATTGTACAGCAGAATCTAAAAAAACAAAACATTTCTTGCAAATGTATCAGATGCAGGGAAGCAGGATTATCTGAAAACATGATAAACATTGACGACATAAAACTACACAGAGAAAATTACGATTCTTCACATGGACACGAAGTTTTCTTGTCATACGATGATTCCAAGGACAAAATATTTGGATTTTTAAGATTAAGAAAACCAAGTGACATGGCACATAGAAGCGAAGTTGCTGGAAATACATGCATAGTAAGGGAAATTCATGTATATGGCAAGTCGTTAAAATTGGGAGAAAGAGACCATCATGATGGAATACAGCATTTAGGATTGGGAAAGAACTTGGTCAGCGAGGCAGAGAAAATTTCGAAAGAAGAATTTGACTCAAACAGATTGTTAGTAATAAGTGCGGTTGGAACAAGAGAATATTATCGAAAACTCGGTTATGTTCCTTTTGGTCCATACATGTCAAAGGATTTGAAATAATGGAAGAAGAACAACAAATAATCGGCAGAGGAACTTGGATAGACAAACTTGCAGACGACCTTTTACAAAGAGAAAAGACACTTGGAAGAAAGACTGATCTAATCAGAGTAGAAAGCGGTCTAGGAGCATCTGGAATTCCCCACATTGGAAGTTTAGGGGATGCAGTTAGAGCATACGGAGTAAAACTTGCTCTTGAAAATTTCGGATACAAATCTGAATTAATTGCATATTCTGATGATTTAGACGGATTACGTAAAATCCCAGAGGGCTTGCCAGAATCTCTAAAAGAACACATTGGAAAACCCGTCTCTTTTATTCCAGATCCATTTGGATGTCATGATTCTTACGGTCTACATATGAGCAGCCTCCTTCTGGATGGTCTTGACAAACTTGGAATAGAATACAAGTTTCAACGAGGGGTCGATACATACAGAAATGGATTACTCAAAGATCAGATTCACACAATATTGACAAACAGTAAAAAAATTGGCGAAAAGATTGCAGAGATGGTAGGTCAAGAAAAATACCAGGAAACATTACCATATTTTCCCGTATGTGTAAATTGTGGTAGGTTGTACACTGCAATGGCATACGAGTATTTGCCTGATGAAAAGAAGATCAAATACAAATGCTCAGATACAACGATTGGTTCAAGACCATTACAAGGATGCGGTCATGATGGAATTGCAGATATTACAAAAGATCTAGGCAAACTTCCTTGGAAGGTAGAATTTGCTGCAAGGTGGCAGGCCTTTGATATCAGATTTGAGGCATACGGTAAAGACATTATGGATTCAGTCAAGGTAAATGACTGGGTAGCAGAGGAGATTCTAAATTTCCCACCTCCAACTCATGTAAAATATGAAATGTTTCTTGACAAAGGAGGAAAAAAGATATCAAAATCACTTGGAAATGTACTTACTTCGCAGGCTTGGCTTAGATACGGTACGCCAAAAACAATTCTATTATTACTTTACAAAAGAATTACAGGAGCACGTGAAGTTGGTATCGATGACATACCAGCCCTAATGGATGAATACAATGAACTTGAAAATATTTACTTTGGAAAAATAAAACTGGACAACGAGACCAAAGTAGTAAGATCCAAGGGTCTATACGAATATGTGAATTTACTAAATCCTCCAAAGACTCAAAAGTCATACGTCAATTACAGATTATTAATTCAACTCTGTAGGATATTTAGAGAAAACAGAATCCCACTTGTTACAAAAAAACTAATGGAGTATGGAACAATAAAAGAATCAAGTCAAGAAATAGATGAACTCATAACACTTGCGGGAAATTATGCCGATGATTATGACAATCCAACAAAAATTGAGATTCAATTAGATGAGATTTCAAAAAAAGCCTTGATTCAGCTAGTAAGCACATTATCTGCCGAAGAAGAACCAGTAGATCTTCAAAATACAGTATATCAAATTGCAAAGGATAAGGGCATGCAACCAAAGGACTTGTTTCGAACATTATATCAGATAATATTAGCATCAGACAGGGGTCCAAAAATCGGACCTTTGATAATAGATATAGGAAGGAAAAAAGTCGCTACCATGATTTCTGAATATTTGTAAGACATGGCACATAGTGAACACAACAGACCCAAGGGAACAGGCATAATACTAATTGCAATAGGAATTTTGATTTTTTTCTTTGCTCCAAGATACTACAAACAGGATCTCATAGGAGGCTTGGCAATCATCGTTCTTGGCTTTGTGCTTGGTGGAATAGGCTTTTACATTTCGTTTTTGAAAAAAAGAATATGATTTCAAGACGGCTCAAAAGCAATACTTTTCTTACCTCAAATCAAAGTTCTTTTAATGGGACTTCAGGATAGTCATATTTTGTTTTGGTTTTGATCTTCCCTTATAACGCATACCTATCCTGTTTTTTCCTTTCAAGAAATAATGTTTTGCAGGTCTATTCCAGTTTATAGAATGACATTTTCTTACAGGACAATATTTTGGCATTATTACTTTGCCTGTCGTGTTGTCAATTTTCGGATAAAAATATCCTCACATTTACTGCATTTACAAAGTGGATACAAAAACTCTGACAAACAATGCATCATATCAGCTTGTTTTCACATTGTCTATTCATAGACATAACTAAAACGTATTACCTAATGATTTTGATCCTAACCTGACAAGCAATGTAAAATTACAAATTCCATCCTACATGAAAAGAAGAGCATACGAATCACAACAACTGACAAATTATAATTTTACATCATATGCAATTAATACAGATACTATAGAAAACATAGGAAAGATGTTGCAATGTAGCATACAGTAGTTGACAAATTATCAGAAAATCACCTGTTTAACAAAACTACGGACTGTGTAAATCTGAGTTGGAGAGCAAAGTGGTCTTTTAGACTGTACTTATCATAAAAGTCAATTTGTAGTAGATACAAACTCATCCAAGATAATTGCTACAATAATATTACAGTCTGAACAGCACAAGTGGAAAGAGTACATGACAAGTACAGTTAAAATTAACAAAACTAGAATCATGTCATATTTCATAGGATGTATTATACTACTATGGTCAATTAACTATGTCTTCTTCCATCTGGTATACCAATTTGATGTTATCAATCTTGCATATTTGACATCCGTTGGAATTGCATTGTTGTCTGGTTGGGCAATGATAGTAAGACATGGCGTAATATTTTCAAAACCAACGGAGAAAACTCAAGATAATTTAGATAAGAAAACTCCTTACTTGATTGAAAACGATGCGTCTCAAGAAGAAATTATTGACCTAAAAAAAGAGATTCAAGATACTGCAATAATGCTTGGAACCTATTCTCAAGAATTGGAGAAAGCAAAGACTGAACTAGACGCAGTTACCCTAGAAGTTAAAACCGCACGAGAAAAATTAGAAGATGAAAGAAATGAAATTCAATCTATAAAAACAGAGCAAGATTCAATATTAAAACAGATAAAAGTTTCAAAAGAAGAATTGGAGTTAACAAAATCACAATACGTGCAGAATGACGTAGAACGGATAAAGCGGCAAATCAATGAAGTGCAATATGAATTATCAAAAATAAATTCTGAAAAAGAATCTGTTGCTTCAGAATTAGAAGAAATGAGATCCAAGGTATCTTCTACAAAAGAAGAATATGAAAAAAATTTATCCTCAAAAGAAATAGAGGAAAAAGCAATCGTATCACTGAAAGATCAGCATGAAATGAAGAAAAAGGAGATTGCGCTATCTAAGAAAGAGTTAGAGTTTATCGAAACAGAGCTTGCCACAGTCGGAAGAGGGGACAGTACAAAGAAAATCGTAGAGGCAGCAGGAGCTGTTACTGCGGCAATTAATGCCAAATACGAAGCCACTAAAAAAGAACTAGAGATAATAAAAGTAGCTCTTGCAAGAACAAAAGAAGAATACGAAATGGCAAAAAAGGAGATAGAGACATTAAGAAATAAAATCAATGAAAAAAACGTTACAAGTGAAACGTAGTTTTAGAAAAGTACAGCAATTAGACATCCTTTTAAGATATGATCTCTATACTGACTTGTGAATGAGGCTTTTGTCTTATTAAATGTCGATTACAAACAACAACAAAACATAATCGCAACCGCAAAAAAAATCCCAATAGTAAAAGAAGTAAAGACGGTTTATGGAATTTATGATGTTTTGATAATCATACAATCAGACAATATGCAAGATATCAAGACTGCAATTGATGTAGATTTACACAAAATCGACGGAATAAACAACATCACCTCACTTATTTCCGTAAACTAAATTGTCTCAAGAATATGAAATTATCATAGTTGGAGGTGGACCTGCAGGATTATCTGCAGGAATATTCATAGCAAGACAAAAGGTCTCTTGTCTTTTAATTTCAAAGGATTTGGGAGGACAGTTAAATCTCATTCCTAAACTTGAGAATTATCCAGGAACCATAATGTCAAGTGGACCATTACTTGCAAAAACCCTCGAGAATCAATTCCTAATGTTTGGCGGTGAGATGATTTACGATACGGTTGAGAGAGCAGATGAGATAGAAACAGGAATTAGAGTCAAAACAACTCGTTCTGAATACACAGCAAAAGCAATAGTTGTTGCACCAGGAAAAGTGCCAAATAATCTAGGTGTTGAAAACGAATCCACATTTGTGAATAAAGGGATACATTATTGTACAAAATGTGATGCGCCATTTTACCAAGGCAAAACAACTGCAGTAATTGGAGTAGGAGCTTATCTTTTAGAATCAGGCATTTTACTTTCAAGAATGGCATCAAAAATATACATGATTTACAAAGGAGGTGCCCTGGGAGGAGACAAAGAAATGATTGCATCAATTGAAAAGAAAGAAAACATAGAGTTTGTTCCTCAATCTTCCGTCAAAGCAATATCTGGAGGAAATAATCTTCAGTCAATTACAATCGTGGACAATTCAGGAGTTGAGAGGGTTGTTAACATAGATGGACTTTTCATAGAGATGGGTTCAAAGATAAATCTTGATTTTATAAAACATCTAGTAAAGATCAATACCAAAAGTGAAATCGAGGTTACAAGTGATGGAAAGACGTCACATCCGGCTATATTTGCAGCAGGTGATGCATCCAGTATTCCCTACAAGCAGATAGTAGCTGCATGTTCAGGTGGTGCTAACGCAGGATTATCGGCCTTTAATTACGTTGAAAAACTCAAGGGAAAACCAGGAATACGAGCAGACTGGAAGAAGACTATAGGCGATACAGTATTTCATTACTAGCCATAATTCCTACATGAAATTAATTTTAGATTAATTTTCTGGAATAGGGATTTTAACAAGTTGCCTTCTAAGAGCAAGTGAGAGACCTATTGATACACATGAAATAAGAGCTGCAGTAAAAAATATGAGATTATACGATTCAGGCGTAGGAAAGACACCAATAATTCCAGTCAATGTTGTCTTGTGTGTTTGCATGTACATTCCTGCCATGGCAGGACCAACAGAGGCTCCAATAAT
Organism: uncultured Nitrososphaerota archaeon; assembly: GCA_963722115.1. Classification (GTDB taxonomy): domain Archaea; phylum Thermoproteota; class Nitrososphaeria; order Nitrososphaerales; family Nitrosopumilaceae; genus Nitrosotalea. The sequence continues at coordinate 10,231 of CAVRLU010000036.1, read as the reverse complement.
TCGAATAAGAGTACTCATTCCAAGTGATACACCAATGTCTTTTCTTGGAGTGGTGAGCATGATCACGTTCATTGCGCCAACATTTGTCAATGAAAGACCTGTAGACAATATTGCAAGATTTGCTGAAACTAGAAATTCTGTAGAATGATACATGTAGAGACTCACAAATCCGATTGTACTGATTATACTTCCCAATATGATAGGTTTTGTTGATCCAAGTTTTGATACAATAAAACCAGATGTGGGTCCAAAGATCAACAAAACAATTGCAAATGGAAGTTGTACATTACTAGTCATCAGAGGATCTTCGCCAAATCCTAGTGGCGAGGGGCTTCTAACAAGTACAGGAATTGTCTGAAATACCATGAACATTGACATGCCTACAATCATTATCATGATGTTAGCAGGCAGGATGGTTTTGTTTGCCAGTATTTTCATACTAACAAGTGGAGAGGCAGATCTTTTTTCAATGATTGCAAATAATATCAGGTAAACAATTCCGATAACAAGAAGACCTATCACAGCAAATGAATTAGAATCATCACCATTTTCCACCATTGTCAATGCCATCAAAAATGCGCTAACAGAAACAGTCAAGGTAATTGCTCCCTGAATATCTATTTTATTTCTAGAATTATTTCCATTCTCAGTAATTTTTCCATTATTTGTATGTAAATGAGGTTCTTCCACATGTATGAAACGTGCAATAATTACAAGCAATGCAATCGATATAGGAATTATAGAGAAAAAAGTCGCTTGCCAACCAAAATTTTGTATCAGATGGCCACCAGAAACTAGACCAATCACTGCTCCTGTTGCAAACATTGACGAGATTATACCTTGACCAATTGCAAGTTTGTTTCGTGGAAACAATTCTCTAATGATTCCAAATGCAATTGGGAACATGGACATGCCTATTCCCTGAATGATACGGACTAGAAGCATTTCATAGATATTTGTGACAAATCCTCCCAATGAAACTCCAAGTACATAAATTGCCATTACTATCAATAGAACTTTTTTCCTTCCATAGATATCAGAAAGTTTACCAGTGATTGGAGTCATGATTGCTCCAGCTATTAGATAAGTTGTAAGAATCCAGGATGACATACCGTAAGATATGTGAAAATCTTTGATCAAATCTGGGATTGCTGGAATCAACATGGTTTCAGCATACATCACCATGGTGGCAATCAAACTTAGAATTGCCAGAGTCTTCCAGGCAGAAGTCTGAAATTTTTTCTGAAGTACTTCCATTATTTGATTTTGACATTGTCATAAAGTTCAGACGATCCTTTTGTTTCCTTTAACAGACGAAAATGTTTTTTCCAATTCAAAAGACATTGCTAAATTTTTTGATATTTTGCGAAGTGTATCAAGAGTTATCTGGATATCACTTTCTGAAATATTTTTAGTTGAAGATCTTCTTATTTTTAGAGCACATTCAGTCATGGCCTCCCATAGAGAATCAGCTTTTGATGTAAGATAGATTCTATTTGCTCGCCTATCAGTTAAATCGGGTTTTCTTTTTAGTAGTCCATCCTTTTCCATTTTATCAATCACTGGGACTAGTGTTGCACCTTCGATACTCATCTTGTCAGCTATCTCTTTTTGTGTCAGACCAGGTTGCAATACAAGAGCTCCAACTACACGCCATTGACTAAGAGTAACCCCGGCATTTCTTCGTACACTCAATGTCAAGAGATCTCTGAAAAGATTTTGCTGTATTATTTACAACAAACCCCACACTATTTTCAAAATCATATTTTGTCATACTTAGAGTACTAATCATTAGCATACTAATCATTATAAACCTTCATTGAAAAACTAGCGATTTGCTTATATCTTTAGTAAACTTGTACGCATTATGACTAAAGAACCTAATGTGATAGGAGTAAAAGTTCTGGAACAAAACGGTGTCAATGTAAAAGAGCTGATAAAGGCTCTAGTCTACAATGCATCAGTAGAGTTTACAGTCTACTATTACTTTACAAATCTAAGAGCACATTGTGTTGGCATGGAAGGAGAGGCACTCAAAGGAGTAATCGAAGATGCAAGGATGGAAGATCTAAGCCATTTCGAGTCTTGTCTTTCTAGAATTTATGAGCTTGGAGGAAAATTACCAATAAACGCTCAAGATTTTATAAAGATGTCAGGCTGTGAATTTCTTCAACTTCCAACAAATCCAATAGATACAAAGGCAATTTTAGAAAAATGCCTAAAGGCAGAACAAGGTGCCATTGTTAATTGGAATAAAGTGTGCCTTATGACACATGGAAAAGATCCAGCTACATACGATGTTGCAAAAGACATCCTAAGAGAAGAAATAGAACATGAAGCATGGTTTTTGGAATTGCTTTATTCAAGACCATCTGGCCACATGCGAAGAAAATTCCCTGGAGAGAGACCTTATACCCACAAGCATTCAAGAGTTTTGGGTTAAACAATTTTTTTAATTTTTTATCATATTACATAATTGTTCAAATTTTCATGAAAGGATCAGATAAATAACTACGAACAAATTAAAGACACGATAATCACAATTGATAGTAATAATTTGCGGTTTACCAGGAGTTGGGAAAAGCACTCTTGCAAAAAATCTAGCTCCAATGATTAATGCCACTATATTATCTTCAGATAAAATTCGAAAGGAATTATTCCCAAATCCTACTTACTCTCCATTTGAGAGGAAGTTAGTTTATGATGTAATGATAATCTTGGCAAAATACCTTAATGAGGTAAGATGTAATTGCATACTTGATGCCACTTTTAATAGAGAAGAGTCTAGAGTAGAAATAAGAGAAAAACTACAACTCAATGACAGACAATTTCAGATCATAGAATGTTTTTGCCCAGAAGAAGTGGTTGTCTCACGGCTGAAATCACGTAAAGACGACTATTCAGATGCAACTATAGAAGTATATCAAAAAATGAAAAAGATCTACGAGCCTGTAAAGGTGGAACACATCATTGTAGATACAACACTTGATCCACAAGAAAATTCCCACAGAATCACAGAAGAGATTAAGAGAAAACAATGAGTGCTAATCTATGGCAATTCTTCAGAACTTGGTGCACAGTATTTATGAACCCATTTGCCTGCAGGATTTTTTGCAATCTCTTCGCCAGATTTAATGGGTGCATTGCATTCTGAACAAGTAGTCTTAAATTTTGCTTTCATACAATTACCACATAAGACAGATAGATAAACTATCAAAGATGTAAAGTAGTAGCTAATTAGAACAAATTACTAAAACAAATTCCTTTTATCATATAAAAGACACATGTGGGTATAACAAACATTCTTTCAAACATGGTATGGTTCGAGACAGAAAGCATCATACAATAATCCAGATATCATACCTTTACTGATGAAATTTGTTCATGTCTAATAATATTTTTAATTTATTTCTTTCATCCATACTAATTTCAAGTATGTTCATACCCGCGTATGCATTACAATCTAGCATTTTAGATCCAAATGTTCAAGTTACTTTTGACTATCCTAGTGTAATAAGGCAAGGAGACAAATTTGTCTTATCATCAATCATAAAATCTACTGCAGACAATGTATCAAATATTACTTTAACGATATCCTCACCAGAATTGTACACGTTCAACAATACTTTCAAGTTGACAAAACTTGCTAAAGATTCTACTTTTGGAAATGACTTTAAACTAAATGTAAGAAATGATACGCCTGACGGAGAATTTGTTGTAAATTCCCAAGTCAGATATTTTATCAAAGGAATGTTTGATGCCAATCCTGTCAAGAATACATTTACTCAGGCTTTTCATCTAAACGCTCAATCAAAACCAATTGTAGGATTTGACATCCAGGCTCCAGATAATGTATTTTCAGGAGAACCCTTTTCCATAAAAGGTATGATAAAAAATCAGGGGGCTACAGCACAAAACATTCAGTTGAAAGTGTACTCTTCAGATATCAACCTTGAAGGTAAAAAATCATTTTCATTGTCTACTCTAGATTCTGGAAAAAATGCAGATTTTGAGTTCGTAGTGAACACATCAAAAGATCTTGACATTCCAACCCATGCAATTATCCATATCAATGGGACATATTTTGATGATTTGAATAAATCATATTCAATTGAAAATTCAGTCAACATCTTTGCAAGACATAGAGGAATGTTCGAGGTAGGAGATTCAAACGGATTATGGATTGGCAATTTTTTCATCAGCTCCAGTTGTAGGAGTTGGCACAATTGTTTCTAGTGCAATAGGTTTTTTCATATTCCTATGGCATTATAAAAACAAGAAAAAATCAAAAAAGAATAAAAAAACAAAATCATAACATCACCCTTAAATTACCTCAATTTAGTTTTCAATCAGACTACAACATGGTAAAACCAATAGTTTATGGTGCAATTGGAGGAGGAGTTGCAGTAGCTATAGCAGTCATTGTTCTGGTGGTATTTCAGTCCCCAACTCAACAATATGCACTATCAGTCGAACCAAGAACTGAGATGGTCATGGGGGTAGGAAATGTGGTACGCATATACGTACAAAATACAGGTTCATCGCCACTAACTAATGTTAAGGTAGACTATGGAACTAGTTCTGAACCAGTGTTACCAATTTTAAACCCAGGTGAAAAGCAAATGTTTTCACCGCCGGCAGGTACAAAGACGGTTACAGTGACTGATGATCAAAACATCACCGTAATGAAACCCATCTCAGATTCAATGTAATACAATTAGAATTACATCTAAAAAATCAAAAATTTATTTCATTTCTTAAATCATGCTACAATAACAAAAAGAATTACATTTGTGGAGTTATGCTAAAGGCATACCAAAACATTCAGCGTATATTCACACTAGGATTTGGTTTTGTGCATGGTAACCTTTTGGTATTCCTCTGGGTTTTCCTCTTTTAGTCTTTGGAAATAGACCTCTTCGTATGGCATTTCAGCAAGTTTTGCTAAATTTCTATTTAAATAAAAGATTCATAAATTTTGCTAGACTAGGTCAAATATTTCACAATCAACAAGCGTGGAAATCACAAGATGTATCACATCAAAATAACTGATTTTTAACTAAGCATTTCCTACAAATCTCCTGAGAAAAAATGATTGACTGCTCCACAATTAAAAAAATCAAGGATAAGATAGACAAAGACGAACATAAACTAAGAAAATCCATAACAGATGTAGAAAGAATTTGGGAAGATACAGGTCTTAAACCAAATGACCCAACATATCTTGTTGAAAAAACAATGAGATTTGAAATGGCACAAGAAAACATTACCAAAGTTTTTTCATTATTCAATGAGATTATTAATAATTATAAGAAACTCTGTTTCGAATTAGAAAAATCAGATGAAGTATGATCATTTATGAAAATTAACATGAAATGATAGATCAATCCATAGTTGCGATAGCTTGGGCAACATCGGTTTTGCTAATTATGCCAACAAGACTATTTCTTGCTGATAAGACCCCAGCACCGTGTATTTTTTTATCTAGTAGAATCTTACAAACTTTTGCCAAATCATCATCATAGTTTACTGAAATTATTTTACCAGTCATTATATCTTTGGCCTGAGTTATTTTTCCAAAACCTGATTCGGAAGCAAACCCTTTCCTGAAAACAGTTACAGAAAGATTAGGTTTTTGTTCTTTTATGATTTTTTTGTTTCCAGATTGAAGTGCTGTTTTGAAAAGATCTTTGAATGATAATACTCCTACTGGTTCTTCATTTTCATTTCTAAGAATTATACGTGAAATTCTCTTTCGAATCATTTTTGATAGCACTTTGTATAGAGGATCATAGGCATATGCCCAAGAATACACAGATGTCATAAATTCTCCCACTGTTCTTTTACCAACACAATTTTCTGCATAAAATTTTGTCAAATCTGTCTTTGTAAGTATTCCTTGAACTTTATCACCAGTACTTATTGCAAGAGAACTTATCTTTTCATCAAGCATCATAGTAGCACATTGTTTGATTGTAGAATGGGGATTTGCCATGACAAGACCCTTCATGATTTCTTCTAGAGGTATTTCATTCATAGTTCGTTTTGTCTTGTCTTCTAGAAGGAATAAAGCCAAATCTTTTTCAGATACTATTCCAAGTGGATTTCCTTTATGAGTTACAATTATTCTGCTAATTTTATGGTCCAGTAGTTTTTTTATAACATCGGTGATTTTATCATCTTTTTCAATGGTTATTGGAGTATTCATCAGATCCTTTGCTAGTTTCATCAATCATAATGATATAACATGTGAATAAAAGTTCATGGAAGTTACAGATTTGAACATGATAGAGGTTTAGGATGTTTTGGTGTCTCTATTGTTCAAGTCACTGACTTTTTCATTGACCTTGATAATTGCAGTGTATAATTGAAATAGTAATTCATTACTGGGGTGTGTTGCTTCCAATAGCTTACGGTCTACACCATATTCTTCTATTTTTTTCCACATGTCATCAAGCGATAAGTCAGAATTCAAATACTCCCCATCAAGTTGAATAACCCAATATTTTTTAAAACTTTCTACAAATAGAACATACTAACAGATTCAATTAAAACAACACGAAATCAGTTGAAAAATCTAATTTGACCAATATTTGTATCAGATTCAAGATCATTTACAATTTTTACAAGGTCGTTGATGTCAAATGGTTTGTAGACTACGGCAGTTGCTTTGAGATCCACTAGCCGCTTTGCGGTATCCTGTGAAAGATCTGTAGTAATCATTATCACAACAGAGTCTGGATTTATCTCCCTAATGCGGCTCAGTGCATACAGCCCATCAGTATCAGGCATGACAACGTCTAAAAATGTAATATCGGGTCTTAGTTTCTGAAATAATTCAACTGCATCTTTACCGTTACGACCTGTTCCAATCACTTTGAAATCTTTCAACTCCAAGAGTTCAACAAAAAGTGATAGAACGTCTTGATTATCATCTATTACAATAACAGTTTTCAGATGTCGTTTCTTTTCCATTAGCAGGTTTAGCCATATTCCCTATTTAAGGTGTTTTTATGATTATATTCCTAAATAAAAGAGAATGAGTAATGATAACGAAAAGAGCATTGTAAAAAAACTCTCTAATTGGAAAAACATGAGTGATATTTACCAAAAATGATATATTCAGCATTTTTTATTATACAATTGAAAGACGTGAAGACAACCACTGTAAAAAATAGCATCGAGTTAGATACAACAAAAGTAGATGAAACAGGCGGGCTTGCTTTAAAAGACAATTCTAAACTCTTAGCACAACTAACCGATGTATTATCAGTTTTATCAAAAAATGATGCTTTGACAATTTTCCTCATGGCAGAAGAAGGAATAAGATCAGAGTTGGATACGCCAACAAAAATCGGTCTTACAAAAAAACAATACTACACTAGGCTAAAACAGTTGGTGGACTTGGGATTAGTAGTAAAGCATAATGAATCATATATCCAAACTGCGTTTGGAAGAGTCGTATATCAAAAACACATTTTAGGACTTACAAACAATATCAAAAATTCAAAATATCTGCAAATGGTTGACGCTCTAAAAGCCAATCCAAAGTTTAATGACAAAGACATAATAGAATTTATTTCAAAAGTTGAACCGCAAATCAATCTTGATTTACAAGAATCCTCCAAGAAAAATTCCACAGTTGCATCATCTTATGAAGACATGGTTAGAAAAATTTTGGAGATGATAGAATTTGCTCAAAATGAAATACTCCTCACAACTAGATTCCAAAATGAGCTTATCATAAATTCAATTTTGAAAAAGGCCAGTTCAGGATTAACTGTCAAAATTCTTGCAGACACGGGTATGGTAAAAGAATATTTTGAGAAAGAGATGGAAATAAAATCAGATAAAAATAAAACAGAACGTGTCAAAGTAGTTTCAAATCCATTTTATCCCTCAAAAACAGATAGAAGATATGCTCAAGTGCCTTTCTGCCTTCTTGTAGTAGACAACAAATATGTGGGATTAGAAATCGTAGATATAACCGAACCAGGAAAGTTCAAAATAGCAGTTTTTACAGAAGACCAGATTCTCGCATCATCCATGATTGCCCTCTTTAACAATTTGTGGCAAAAATCAGATGCAAACCCTCCCAGAATAGTCACAAAAACTATCTAAAAGTACGATTTACGATGGAGGAATTTTATTCAGCATCATACCTGTGAGTATCGACATTTGAATTGCAAAAATTCCAAATCTCACAGCTGTCCTGGTTTGACTGAGTCTCTTCTTATTTTCATATTGTAAAAATAATTTTTTCATTCTAAATGCAATAAATATACATACAATCAATCCCAATGCCAATCCTACTACATGTAATCCAAAAAAGTAATAATTTGTAACAAGTATTAACGCCATTGAAGAGATCGCACCAAAAATTACTCTAAATGTATTTTTTACACCCAAAACAATAGGTATTGTTCGTCTTCCACCTTTTCTATCCCCATTTATATCACCAATATCACCAAGAGGCCCATTTATGAAATACATTAAAAAAAATATGAGTGATGCAGATACTCCAACATATGAAATACTCTGTATTGCCAGGGCACCCATCAACGAAGCAACAAATCCACCAAATGCAGTAACTATTGTTTTTACCACAAATATTTTCTTTAGGTGTATTCTAGGATGAGAGTAAACAATGGCCAGTCCTAAGAAAACAAGAGAACCCACACCTGTCTGTATGTTAATTGAAAATGCAAGTAATATCGAAACTGTAAAAAAACCAATTGTGGAGTATAATATTTGATTATAGTTTGTCTTTTTTGAACTATAGTTAGTGTCACGGCTATTTGCTTTGTCTACCTCATAATCAGTAAGATCATTATAGAGATATGTTGCAAGGGCAAGAAAATATACCGCCGGAATCAGTCGTACCAGTACCAAAAAATCGGGAACCTTCATCCCAGAAGAAATAAGGAATGTGCCCAGTGCCGCCAATGCAAAGGCATAGACCAGAGTTCTTGATTGTATAATTGAAAAAAGTACTGAAAAAGGCAGAACGATTTTTGCCCATGCGTGGGATTCATGAAAGGTATGAACTAGTGCCATGTTGTCATTCCTAAATTCAATTTACATTTTTGAGTAAAGTGACTATCATAATTCTCCACATATAGATAATTATACTACTATATTATAACTTTTTAGATAATATGAACTAAAAACTGTAAATAATATATCTTTATACTCAATTTTTATGAAAATTTGTAATATTATTGAAATCACATCACTAGAAACAAAGGAGAAAAAGTAATCAATAGCATTTCAGATTGTGGAAAATTTAATTTCAAATAACGGACTCACAAACTTTGATTCTACAAAGACTCAAATTCTTTTAAAAAGAATTTTCGCTTAATTGATCTTTAATCCAATTAACAAATATTCTCAAATAATTGGCATGTCACTTTTCATATTACTTTCAATAAACAGCTTAATATTTTTCTCCATGATGTCACCTGCAAATGCAATGATACCGCTCAATCCAAAAATAGAACCAGTGGAACACATTTCATCCAATCCTAATCTGTATGTGTCTGCAGAAAATTCTTTATTTAAAAATTATTTTGCTGGACCTCAAGTAATTGAAGTCATAGTGATAGATCCAGACATAAACAGATTAGACCAAGGATATGGTGAACCAGTAGTAACTGTCAATGGTAAAAGGTTAAGGATGGCACAGACTACAGATGGTAGACTGGCATGCATATTTTACAGATATGAGTCAAGCGCAGTATGCAGATGCTACACAGTTAAGCAATTCTGGAAAAGGCCTAGATTTTGGGCAATTTTGTTCAAGTAGTTCAGCAATTGCAACTGGGGTTGATTTTTCTGAAACAAAGGGAATTGCAGTAGCAAGACACTTTAGTGGAGCATCAAATGGAACCCAGTCATTAGGAACTTGTCTGGCCGCAAATATTGGAGGCGTGACAAATTTTGCTGGCGGTACGTTACTAAATCACGTTATAAGACAAAATAACACTTTGAACAATCAAGCACCTGGAAGTAGACTAGGGCAAATTGCCAGTAACAATGTGGTATTTTCCAATGCATGGCCAGTAATACAACTATATGATTTTTCTGGGTTTCCAGAAGTAATTACAGTACAATATCAGAAAGCAGGAGGAGTACAATCAGTTGATCTTATTTTTGACAGGATTCCTGGAAAATTCATAAGGCCTGTAACCATCAGAGCAGATTATCCTCAAGGAGCACAGGTTCAAGCTGA
>CAVRLU010000035.1:0-13153 GCA_963722115.1 uncultured Nitrososphaerota archaeon | reverse complement strand
AGGGAGCAGGTCATAATCATTCATGACAAGGGTGAGATGGGCCGTTCCCTTCGAACGCATTTCGCACTGTTTGTCATCGAGTTCCCGCATCTCCTTGTTAAAGGTGCGGCCTCGTTCCTGGATGGCCTCCATGTTCACCACATTGTTGCGGTTTCCGCCGATGGTTTTCACATGGGCAACCATCGCCTTGATCTTTTTATCACGCAGAACGGTACCGATGCCGCCACGCCCGGCCTGTTTCAGACGGACTTTCTTACGTTTGATATCATAGAAGCTGAAATTCAGCATCCCGATGAGCGAATGCTCGGCGGCAGTACCGGCGGAAACAACCGAAACATTGTATTTGTCTTTTTCATTGCCCGGAATGGCCATCATCTCATGAAGTTCTTCGGCCAGCACATGGCTGTCGGAAGGCAGGTCGCCGGCTTCGTAAATTTCAATCACTTCACGCTCTTCCTCGAACACGATCAGTGATCTCCTGATCCGATTTTCCCTGGATTTCCAGTGCATCGAACCCGCAGAATTTCAGCCAGTGTGGATCCCACAACATTGTCAAAATTATTTTTCATAGAATGGATCTTCGTGGCTAAATTCATGCAATATGCATTTAATTGTTTATGAGAAAAAGGTATATGTGTATGTATATGTGTGTACATGTATCAATGCAGGATTTCAACAACACAGTACAACTACTCTCTCAGAAACCCGAATACCTCAAGACACTTCAACTAGCCGTACAAAAAGAGGAGGAAAATCTATCCAACAAGCAATACCAAGGTTGGCAATGGTTTGATGTGGAGACTCATCCCGCAAAACTTGTCAGGTTAGTTACAAGTAGCATAGTAAAAGTGAACTTCAAATCCAGCAGCTCTACATTTTATCTTCTGAAGAATAGGGAGTCAGTCAAACGAGCCATCAAGCGTTCATAAATTCAGTAGACTGTTTCATTACCTTTGATGGTCATTACAATCCGAGTTTAAAACCCACCAAGGGATAGAATTACCAGTTTAACACTATAAGACAATAATCTTTCAATTAACAAACCTCAATTAGAGAATTTTTTTATTTAAATAATAATTTCATCTTGGAATATTAGTTGAATGCAATAGTAATTAGAAAACATGGAGGACCTGAGGTCTTGTCATATGAAAAAATTCCAGATCCTGTTTCTGAGAAAGGAGATGTCCTAGTCAAGGTAAATTATTGCGCAGTAAATCACTTGGACATTTGGGTAAGAAACGGGATTGCAGGTAAAACAGTGTCTTTTCCACATATTTTAGGTTGTGATATCAGTGGCACCTTGTTAGAGGGATTTGCAGGTTTTAAGAAAGGTGACAAAGTAATTGTTTATCCTGCTTTTGATAGTAATGTTCCACGAGTATCTTTTGGAATCATAGGCGGATTTGGAAAATACAGGGGAGGTTATGCGGAACTAATTTCAGTTCCAAAGAAGAATATAATAAAAAAACCAGATTGGCTATCTGACCAGGAGGCTGCAGCAATCAATGTTTCTTATCTTACAGCTTGGAACATGTTGGAAAAATCAAGATGTAAAAAAGGAGATACTGTTTTAATCTGGGGAGCAAACAGTGGAGTAGGCTCTGCAGCAATATTACTTTCAAAAGCTAAAGGCTTGAAGGTCATAACAATTGCATCAGACAAAAATAAAATAAAATTTGCAAAAAAACTAGGTGCAGATTTTGTCATAAATCGAAGTACTCAAGATGTAACATTACAAGTTCTAAAAATTACAAATCAAGTTGGAGTAGATGCAGTAATTGATCATGTTGGAGCAAAGACTTGGCCTGTAAGTCTTGAAGTTCTCAAAGTAAAAGGGAGAATGATTGCATGTGGTACTACAACAGGAGGAGAAGCGACAGTAAATATCAGAGCATTTTACAGCAAAGAAGCCCAAATAATTGGGGCATATCTTGGTTCAAAGTCACAACTGGTATCACTACACAAATTTATGAAATTAAAAAAAATCAAACCTGCAATTGATGATATCTTTGAACTAAAAGATGCTAAAATTGCGCACCAAAAGATGGAAAAGAGTAACCAGTTTGGAAAGATATTGTTGCAAGTATCTAACTGACAAATTGTCTACATTCACAGTCTAGTACAAGACAAGTCTCGCTGTGTCTGATATGGTCATACATGCCATGGCCACAATTAACATTCTTACACGTATACCTGCTTTTTTCCCTCTCAACGACCTTGCGAGCAATCTCATTTGCTTGCTCTTTTGAATATCCCTTTTTGTCAATGTAATAATGAACTACTCTGTTGTAGAGTTCGTTTGGATCAAATGTATGGCTCAAGACTGATAGAAAATAATGGTGCCGAAACTATTAGTTCTTGCTTTTTTAATTGGCCTGAGCTTCTCGTTCACGTAAAATGTTCAAAGCAGAGCCTGCCTTGAACCATTTTATCTGGAAATCGTTGTACGAGTGTTTGAGTGCAATCTCATCTTTTGTTCCATCTTTGTGGTGTAAGATACATTTAACATTTTTTCCCGGTTGCATCTGGGACAAATCCAAGATGCTAATTTTATCAGTCTCCAAAACTTTGTCATAATCTGCAGGATTTACAAAAGTAAGTGCAAGAACTCCTTGTTTTTTTAGATTAGTTTCATGTATTCGAGCAAAACTTCTTGCAATTACGGCACCACATCCAAGATATCTTGGAGACATGGCAGCGTGTTCCCTGCTGCTACCTTCACCATAATTGTTATCACCTATTACAATCCACTTCAGTCCCTTGTCTTTGTATTGTCTTGCTATAACTGGAAATGATTCTGTATTTCCATTTAGTTCGTTCTTTCCTTTACCGACATCGCTTGTAAATGCATTAACTGCACCAAGGAATATGTTGTCACTTATTTTATCAATGTGACCACGCAATGACAACCAGGCACCTGCTGGAGATATGTGATCTGTTGTACACTTGCCTTTTGCCTTGAGCAATAGTGGTAACTCCACAAAATCTTTACCATCCCATTTCAAAAATGGTTCTAGTTTTTGTAATCTTCCACTTACAGGATTGATTACAACTGTAATCTCATCTGGATTTGCAGCCGGTGGAACGTAAATTTGTCCTATATTTGAAAATCCCTTGGATGGAACTTCTGGTGCCTTTTTCGGGGGCTCTAGCTTGAACTCTTTTCCATCAGGTCCCTTCAAGGTGTCTTTGAGCGGATTAAATGAGAGTCTGCCGCCAAGTGCAAGTGCGACAATCAATTCTGGACTACCCATAAAGGCCATCGTCTCTCTTCTGCCGTCATTTCGGCCAGGGAAATTTCGATTAAATGAAGTAATGATAGTATTTGGCTCGCCTGGTTTCATCTCAGGTCTGTTCCATTGTCCTATGCATGGACCACATGCATTTGCTAGAACAGTTGCTCCGATATCATTTAGAGTCTTCATCTGTCCATCGCGCTCAATTGTTGCACGGATTTGTTCAGAACCTGGAGTTACTAGAAGAGGAATGCGTACACTAATCCCATGAGATTTTGCTTGCTCTGCAACAGATGCAGCTCTTGTCATGTCTTCATAAGAAGAGTTGGTGCAACTTCCGATAAGAGCTACAGATACGGTATCAAGATAATTATTTTTCTTGACATCGTCAGCAAGCTGAGATATTGGTCTTGCAAGGTCTGGTGTGTGAGGACCTGCAATATATGGCTCTAATGTAGATAGGTCAATTTCGATTACCTTGTCAAAATATTTTTCTGGATTTTGTTCAACTTCAGGATCTGCAACAAGCATTTCTTTGTGCTTGTTTGCAAGTTCAGCAATTTGTCCACGATTAGTTGACTTGAGATAAACTTCCATTTTATCATCATATGGAAATACAGAACATGTTGCACCAATTTCTGCACCCATGTTTGTTATTGTTGCTTTACCAGTACAGACTAATCGACTTGGTACCAGGTCCAAAATATTCTACTACTGCATTTGTTCCACCAGATACGGTAAGCTTCCATGCTACATACAGTATGACATCTTTTGGTGCAACCCATCCGTTTAGTTCACCTTTGAGATGTATGCCAATTCTTTTTGGATATAGAAGCTCCCATGGAAATCCCGCCATTACTTCAGTTGCATCTAGTCCCCCTACACCAACAGCAAGCATACCTAGACCTCCTGCATTTGGTGTATGAGAGTCAGTTCCAATCATCAATCCACCTGGAAAAGCATAATTTTCTAGTACAACCTGATGAATAATTCCTGCACCTGGTTTCCAAAATCCAATTCCATATTTTCTTGAAGACGATTCAAGAAACTTGTAGACTTCGCTGTTCTCATCTAGTGCAACTTTAATGTCTACATCTCCGCTAACTTTGGCGCGAATTAGATGATCACAGTGTACAGTTGTTGGAAGTGTACTTCGCTTAAGACCAGATTGCATGAATTGCAAAATAACCATTTGTCCTGTTACATCTTGTAGTGCAACTCTGTCAGGTCGGAGAAATGAATAGCTCTTACCTGGCTCTAGATCCTTTGCGCTTTGTATGTCATCAAGATGACCAACTAGAATTTTTTCAGTTAGAGTAAGTGGTCTGTTGACAAGTTTTCTATATTTTGCAATGTTTTCTTCAATTTTAGCATAAACCTTTGAAACTAGCTCAGGAGTTGTTTCTATTTGCATTACTATTCCAGCATTAGATTAATCTGAATTTAATATAAACGGTATTTCCTATAATTAGATATAAAAAAATCTCTAATGCTTTGCCTTGATAAGATTTACAAAGTATTTGTGTAGTGATAGGTCTCCTGTCAATTCAGGATGAAATGAAGTACCTACAATGTTTCCTTGTTTTACTGCAATTATCTTTTCATTAAACTTTGACAAGACTTCAACATCTTTTCCTGTTTCCAATATGGAAGGTGCACGAATGAACACTCCTGGAAATTTTGAGATTCCAATTTTGTCAATTGATATTTCAGATTCAAAGGAATCCTTTTGTCTTCCAAATGCATTTCTTTCTATTTTGACATCAAGAAAATCTAACAATGGTTGATCCATTTCGCCAATTACTCTGTCCTTTGCCTTTTTTGATAGCATTATCATTCCTGCACAAATTCCAAAGACAGGCATTCCGCTTGCAATTTTTTCTTTAATTTTTTTCAATGAACCATTTACTAGCGATAAGGTACCAATTACTGTGCTTTCTCCGCCGGGTATAATCAATCCATCAAGGTCTGAGATCTGCTCTGGTGTCTTGACCTCATTTACTATGCCCTCAAGGCCAAGTTCCTCAAGTGCCATCTTTGTTGCCATGATATTTTCTGCAACATCTCCCTGAACTGCCAATACACCTATACTAATGCCACTCATGCTGTGCTACCACGTTCTTGCATTCGAAGATCAAGATTCTTTGTATCAAGTCCCAACATGGATTGTCTCTCATCAATCATTTTTTGTGCTTCCTTTACCTTGTCTGGATCTTCCCAGAATGTTGTTGCTAATACAATAGCTTGAGCTCTCTCTTTTGCGTCATCTGCCTTGAAAATTCCTGAACCTACAAAGACTCCGTCACAGCCAAGTGTCATCAAATATGCTGCATCTGCTGGGGTTGAAATTCCACCAGCTGCAAAATTAACAACAGGTAATCTGCCCAAACTTGCAGTCTCTTCTAAAATAGAATATGAAACTTTGAGTTCTCTTGCAACACTAATCAAGTCCTGCTCATCTCCTGCATCATAAATTGATTTTATGCGTCGTAGTTCGGTGTTGACATTTTTTATGTGAATTACAGCTTCTGCGACATTACCTGTACCAGGCTCTCCTTTTGTTCTAATCATTGCTGCACCTTCTTCTATTCTTCTTAATGCTTCACCAAGATTTCTTGCACCATTTACAAATGGACTGGTGAAATCCCATTTCCATATGTGATGATTTTCATCAGCCGGAGTTAGAACTTCAGATTCGTCTATCATGTCAACATTTGTTTCTTGTAAAACCATCGCTTCATACACATGACCTATTCTGCATTTTGCCATAACAGGAATTGTTACAGAGTCCATAATTTCTTGAATAATTCTTATGCTTGCAGTTCTTGCAACACCGCCAGCTTTTCTAACATCAGATGGAAGTTTATCTAAAACCATTACTGCAACTGCGCCAGCTTCTTCTGCAATCTGGGCTTGTTCAACAGTTGTAACATCCATTACAACTCCATTTTTTAGCATGTGAGCAAAACCACGTTTTAGAGTAGAAGTTCCGCGTGTAGTACTAAACGAGCCAACATTTTCTCTTACTACTCCTTTAGAATTACCCAGATCACCAGAAAGAGGAATCATGAATCTTGATCGTGCCCTAGGCTATTTATTTTATTATTTCTGCAATTATCCCGTCTAAACTGGTTTGAACTTGGCTTATCAGCGGAGGAATGAATTCATTAGTGGAATTTTGGTCAGGCCACTGGATATTGACTGATTTGCCGTTTAGTGTGACTTGTAATCCATACTTGTCATATTCATTTAGATCACTTTTTACTGGAAAAGACGTTTGCGGAATTTCCATAAATCCTGTCTCCTTTACAAGCGCAGTCAGTCTTGTAACCTCTTCTTTTGATAACTGATATTTCACATCAGGCGCAGAATAGCCGTTTTTTGTAAGACTGTAGTCTAGCTTGGCCATCATTAGATATGGTTAAAACTTCAGTCGTTTCAGCTCCAATGTTCTGTGTAAGACCAAAGGATATTTTTTTGAGGTGTTGTTTGCTGTATTCAATTGATATAACATCATCAGAATTGACTGCAACATTTGTAATTTCAGGTCTGAGAAGTGTTGGAACTACAATGAAAAGAGCAGCCAAGACTGGAATTGCTCCTAACAGTATGATAATTGGACGGACTAAATTTTTCCACTCCTTTGATTTGAGCAAGATTCAGGCACGTAATTGATTAAAAGATGAAAAACATAGCTTACAGTTTTTTTGGAACAGTCCAACGCTTAGAAAGTATCATAATGGCATCAATAAATCTTCAGAAACTAAGTAAATTAAAATTCAAGTGCATTTATGTTCATTACGTGGGGTCGTAGCCTAGCCTGGTATGGCGACAGTTTAGATCACATTGATCACCGCTAAGGGCTCCAGTGGTTTCACAAGCTTCACTGACGTTAGGATGATGTACAGTTTGGAGCTGTAGTGACCCGTGTGTCGCCGGTTCAATTCCGGTCGGCCCCACCATCTGATCTCTCTTTGACCTAACAGTTATAAGGAAAAAGGCACCTAGTACTCCTACTAGGGAAGATAGGAATTGAGTTTTAGAATATCAAAAAACGTTGGGGGTAAACTGTTTTGAGCAGAGGAAACTTTCCAACATTTGGAGCTTCAAAGACTGGAACTTTTGTCTCCACACTGAAAAACTATAATCTGCCTCCTTTCATTTTAGAAAAAATTGCAGCTGATTGCAAGTCTGATCTGGTTAGAAAAGGACGAATTGAAGAACGTCTGCAAAGCATGAATGATTCTGCTCTTGAACTTTTGCACAAGGTTTTTGTTGATTGTCACGAAGATTCCGCTGGCACATATGCAAACTATCGATTTTTTGCATACATCTCAAGCATGTTCCATAAATGTGAAATTTTGTTGAACGAAAAAATTCCAGGTCATTCAGGTAAAGTCTACAAGGTTCCTATCGCAGTTAAAAATAACGGCATGTATATCGCAGTTGGTTTAAACAAGTCTTCAGGCGGACCAACATCAAAAAGAGAAGCAATCAAGTTTTATGAAATGGTTGATGATATCAAAAAAGGCGAGCATGGAAATCAGCTTGCCGAGGGAGTTTTCGGATCTTCTGTAGGATTTGACGGAGAGGCACTTGTTACTTTGGAAAAACTAAGTACAGCCCGCAAGAAAGATCCACAAAATAAGATAGATTTCAAGACAGCAAGTTTCCAAGACAGAATTTATTCTGTTACCAAGTGCTAGTGCTTTTTCTTAGCAGGACAAAATTTTCCGTGTACTTGTTTTTCCACAGTTAATGTGGTTTCATTTTCATGGTATAGTTTCTTACCACAATCGGGACAAGTAAATTCTGGCATAAAAAAACTCTAAATTACTTACTTATAGTCTTTTATCGCCATTTGAAACTCGGAATGCGTGTATACTAGGAACGCAGACTCGAAGTATCTATAGTTGCAAAGAGTGCATCATTTTCTGTTTGGGAATAATTTGAATCATAATGCTCATACGGTAACGAGGCAAAAAGATGCTTGTCCCATATTTCATGAACTATCTCTTTGTAATTTTTGTATCCTGTTTGTCTTAGAAATTCATGAGCAAGTTCATGAGAAACTTTGGGACAGTTAGTCTCCATCAGATATTTTATATCATCTCGTTGTGGACTCTTGCTCCATTGAACCATGCCAAAATTATCTGCAAAATATCCTTCACATGTACAATCAGTCCAGATTGGCCTAAAATAAGTAAGATAAAAATGAAAAATATCTGTCCCTCTGCCTTCATGGTCTAGTAGCAATGCAGGCGTATCAACAATTCTAAATCGTCCACCAGATTTTACTATCATCTCATCTGCTTGAACCTCGACTGTTCGTGAAAACGTCTTTTCTATCCAGGTTTTGTAGAATTTGGCCATTTTTTGTACATACTCAAATTCCCATCTTCTCTGTTCGAGTTCCTCTTCTTTTACTAGAAATATAAAGTGAAGAAGCACATGGTGCAAAGATTATAACACAATTAAAAGGTCTTTGCATAAAAATTTAGAGAATTCTCTGGGATAAGTTTTAAAAATATGAGCGGAAATTTTTCCACAGAGATTTTAGCTTTGACCTTCTATGCCCATCAAGGTTAGAGTTGAACGAATCTTCTCTATTTTACGAATTTTCCAAGTGATTATCTCTCTTAGTGCTTCCACTGTTGGAGATTCTATCTTTGCTAGAATATCGTAGGCCCCGAAGGTACCGTGAACTTCCT
Organism: uncultured Nitrososphaerota archaeon; assembly: GCA_963722115.1. Lineage (GTDB taxonomy): Archaea > Thermoproteota > Nitrososphaeria > Nitrososphaerales > Nitrosopumilaceae > Nitrosotalea. Next base: position 4,206 of record CAVRLU010000035.1, on the reverse strand, counting down.
TGACTCCGTTAATTGCTTTGAGCTGTGAAATTATAGATTCTTCTGAGCCAAGTTCACAATTTATTAGCACATATGCTGTTGCCATGTATTACCTATACAACGCAAATATATCAATAGATCTGTTGTTTTCGTATAAGATCAATTATGGTATCATAGTTGAATTTAGTTCCCATTTTCTGTGTAAAATCTCAAAAATCCTTTTGATTGTAGATATTTTTAGAAAATATAGTGAAAATAATGTCCCCCGGTTCTGACCCACACAGAGTCATTGGTACATTAGCCTTAATCCTCATCTTGTTCTATTACCGGGGTGCCCTGTAGCACGGCTGGGTGGACCAAAAATCATCTTTAATCATCCCAGTCCGTCTGCGTGCATATTGGGGCGAATAATTATTTTCAAGTCACTAATTTATTGTGATTGATTAGTGCTTGGTGGATTTGAGCGTGGTTTTGGAATCATGGTATGTTTTGGGTCTAAATTATGATATAATTCAAGATTGAAATAAAAAAAATTATTTAAGCGTTTTTCAGCCTAAAAGCGTGCTGGGCGATGTTTTGGTAAACATTCTTTGCAATATACTGGTCTGCCTTCTGTTGGTTTGAAAGGAACCTGTGTTTCTTTTTTACAGTCTGCACATGTAGTAGGAAACATTTCTCTATCTATTGACGACATGGTTTCTAGTGTTAGCCCCTGTGTAATAACTGTACATATGGCAATAGGCACTCAATTATACAATATAGTCATAGAAACAGCAAATCTTTCATTTTTCAGGCAGGAAATGTAGTATTTTCAAAATAAAAAAACACGAAGATAATACAGTCAAGTTTATGGTATAAAATAACATGGATGAGACAGAATGTAATGGTGAGGATTTGCAGGAAAAGGATCTCAAATCCCAGAAAGGCTTGAAAAAAATAGTATGTGTCAAGGAAGAGAACTATCTAAAAGAATTAATGTTAAACTCCAAGAGCATACAAAGAATGGAAGATTTTATCAGGGATCTATAGTAAGAGAAACAACATGGAAAAAAAGTGCGTCCTCTGTGGTTGCAAAGACCACAAGCTAATTGGTTGCAACAGGCATCTGTCAAAGCGTTGTAGTTGTTTTCATGATGAAAATAATGTGCATGGATGACTTGGATTTTGTAAAGTATGAGACTAGCTAAATTTCTTGAATTTTGGATTTGACTTTATTCATAATCTCATCTGGGATTGTAGTCATGTTATGGACGTGTTTTGCATGTTCAGATATTTTATGAAACAACTCTGTTTCATCTTTTGCTATAGTAGACCAGCTACAGCCACTTACTACATCAGAGCAAGCAAATTTTTTTGCCATGATATCAAATATGTTACATGGTAGATATCCTTTATGATTAAATTTCAATTTGCACCTGGAGAGCAAGACCTTTTCCAATTTTGAAGTGACATGTAGTTTTTATGCATTGCCGTCGTATCTGTATCATTGAGTGTCCAAGAGATGCTAAACTCTGTCATGAAGTCAGATTCCCGTATACGATATGCGACAGTCTGTGACATGGAGGGCCAAGTGCTTGGAACAGAGATTCGAGAAGGTCTCAAACCCTTGCTCAACGACGAGGAACACAGGGAGGCACTAGTTTATGCTGTCAATGCGATGAAGATTCGCGAAAAGTTGAGTGCAAAGCTTGGGAAAAATCAGTATGTGCTTGGCAGTATATGACAATCTCTGCAGACTGACAATGCCTCTGGCCGAAGTGCTGTACGATTTTTTCGACCGGCTGAAGTCGTCACTCTCGCAAGGCTACGCGTCGCTTCGACTACGAACTCGACGACTACCGCGAATCCGCCCTGGTCAAGCTCGACATCCTGATCAACGGCGATCCCGTCGACGCCCTGGCCGTCATCGTGCACCGGGACAAGGCCTACCCATACGGGCGGGCGTGCTGGCCACAAATCAAGCGGTCATCCCGCGCCAACTTTTCGAGGTCATCATCCAGGCGGCCATCGGCACCACGATCATAGCCGAGACCGTGGTCAATGCCCCCTGGCAAGAACGTAATGGCCAAGTGCTACGGTGGCGACATCACGCCGCAAGTGCAAGCTGCTGGAAAAACAGAAAAAAGGCAAAAAGCGGATGAAGCGCATCGGCAAGGTGGACATGCCCCAGGAAGCGTTTTTGGCCGCCCTGGAGCTCGAGGAGTAATCGTCATCCTCCTTCGATCCGTCTTCACGGCTTGCTTTCCAGGCGTGCACTGGTATATGATACCTTTGCGCCATGGCCGCAAAGGTCACTTCTGGATGAAGGCGCATCGTGTCAGGGGGCCCGTTTTTAGCGATTGGCATTCAGACCGAATGAAGGCAACAAAATTGGCTGGCTATTGTATTCCGGAGGCAGAAGCGATCGACATCCTGGGGCTGAAGGTCATGCCCTTTGACCAGACCACCCTGAATGAAATCGATCCTGCAAATAATCCGGCAAGCCGGCCACGCCGTCATCCCCAACATAAATGTACATTTCGCCAACCTGGCCTATCGCCAACCCTGGCTGCGCGATTTCTTCAACCGGGCCGCGGTCAACTTCTGCGACGGCCAGGGGATCGTCCTTGCCGCCGCGATCCTGGGAAAGCGCCTGCCGGCCAGGATCACCTACGCCGATTGGCTGTGGAACCTGTGCAGTTTCGCGGCCCGGCATGATCTCAGTTTTTTCTTCCTGGGCGGCAAACCGGGAAGCGCGGAAAAAAGTGCCGCCATCCTGCAAAAACATTTTCCGGGATTGCGCATTCTCGCCGTGCAGCACGGTTATTTCAATAAAATGCCCGGCCATGGAGAGAATGAGGCTGCGATTGCGCGGATCAACGGCTGCAAGCCCGACATTCTGCTGGTTGGCTTCGGCATGCCGCTGCAGGAGCAATGGCTGCTGGAAAACTGGCAGCAGATCGATAGCCGCATCGCCCTGAGCGGCGGCGGCATTTTCGATATGATCTCCGGCCAAAAGAAGCGTGCCCCGGCCTGGATGCGCGATCACGGACTGGAATGGCTCTGGCGTTTATTGCGGGAACCAAGGCGGCTCTGGCGACGCTACATTATCGGCAACCCGCTCTTTCTTTGGCGCGTGCTGAAGCAAACATGCCGAAAAGCTTCATGCTCATGCAAAGACAGATGGCAACTGAGCAATCGGCATTGAAATCATCATCTGCGCTCAGGGGGAATGGGACCTGGTCTGGATATTCTCCCACGATCTGGCCCACTATTTCTGCTCTGCCGGACATCGGGTCATTTACTTGAATCCTTTCCCCAAAAGATTCCCCCGCCTTGACGAATGGCGAAGGCTGGTGGCACGCCTGTTTCAACGGTCGAAATGGCTGCGCACCCAGGGCCAGCCAAGACCGGAAGGGATGAAGCTGCTGACCCCGATTTGCCTGCCGGATACCCGCACGATATTCAGTGCCTGCAACCGCCGTTGGCTGCTGCCCGGACTCCGCCGGAGAACGCGGCGGCTGCTAAAGGCGGATCAGCCTTTGATTGTTTTGAATTTTTTGCCCTTTGCGACCCCGGTCGCTTTTTCGCTCAGTTTGCATCCGGATCTTCTGGTTTACGCCCAACGCTCGGGCTGGCTGGACGATCCCGCCAGCAGGATGGCACATAGCCATGAGCAGGACCTGCTGGCTGCGGCTGATCTGGTAATCACTTCCAGTCCCATGCTCACAGAAAAGGCGCACCCGCAGCGAATGAAGCTTCTTGAAATCCCGGCCCTTGTCGATTTTGAGCTGTATTATCGCCCCGTAGTTGCAGCCAGGATCACAAGGCCTGTCTGCTGCTTTCTAGGCCACCTCAATGAGCGTATCTCCGCTGGGCTGCTGCTGGGAATTGCCGGCCATTACAAACTTTGCGTCATCGGTTATCTTGCCGGCGATTCCGCATTACAATTGCCCCCATCGAACATTGGGGGATGGTCCAGCCAAAGCGAATTGCCGGAACTGATCAGTCGGGTGGATGTCTTTGTCTTTCCCTATGAATTGAATGATTTCACCCGCTATATTTTCCCTTATAAAGTGTACCAGTGCTTTGCCCAGGGGAAAGCCATCGTTTCATCACGTCTGCCGGCCATGGCCAGGCTGGGAGATCTGGTTTATTGGGCAGACGATCTGCCTGGATTCCTGCGCAAGATCGAGGTCGCCGCTGGCGAGGGGAGCGAGGATCAAGATCAGGCGTCAGGAATTGGCC
>CAVRLU010000034.1:0-46208 GCA_963722115.1 uncultured Nitrososphaerota archaeon | reverse complement strand
GGAACCACCTTCATGAGATCGGATTATTGGTCCACAACTTAATGTAGCAATCTTGTAAGTAGAGGCACTAATAACATTCACCGTTACGGAATCTGAACCTGTTCCACCATTACCATCATTTGCAGTAATTGTAAAGTGTAAAGTTGCATTACCATTAGGACCAACAGATGGTGCATTAAACATCGTAGTTAGAGCAGTTGGATTAGACAAGGTTACCTTTGATCCAGAATCTTGAGTCCAAGCATAAGTCATAGTATCACCATCGGGATCAGTTGCACTAGCCATAAGGGTAACCGGATTTCCTTCCATCACTGTCAGCTCATGGTCAGTTGTTACTACTGGAGGATGATTAAGATGTACAACATGAAGAGTAAAGGATGTAATACTTGTAAGTCCTTGAGGATTGACTACTGTCAGTGCAAAGTGAAGGTCTTTTGTTTCACCTACTGCTACAACAGGAGTTGTAAAACTAACATCAACATCAGAGTTAGATGATAAAGTTACTGGTTCACCAGATAATTGTTCCCACTTGTATGAAATATTTTGGTTGTGAGGATCAGTTGACTGTTCACCTGATAGTGTAACAACAGTTTGCTCGTTTACAGTAGCCTCACTATTTGTAGTTGGTATTGCTCCAATTGCACCATATGCAGAAATTGAAGATAAACCGAGTGAGAATAATGTAACTGCTAAAACTGCAAAAATTGCTTTTGAATTCAACTTGTGTGTTCTAATTTTCCGAATATTAAAAACCTTTCTCTTAAATGATTTGTTAGCTAGGATCGCTAAAAAAGTTGGCAAGACATTTTATTTTAAAATGGGTTTTGGAGATCTGAAATGATCCATTTTCAGACAAAAAACAAGCAATTAATTTTTCAGATCTTTACTAGGGATGACTTTATTGACATATTAAGAGGAATTTCCGGATTTTGGCCCAAGTGTCACGTTTCCTTTCTCTTACCTTCTTTTCCATATGAAATGTCCTTTCCAGTCAAGAATTGATTACAATACCCAACCCAAATTTGGATCTCATAGTGGACTTTAGTAGATTTACATCCAAAATATGAAATCTGGACAAATGCTGTAAGATCATCTGTCAATCATAGCCAACAGATGACATGATAAAGACTACCAATTTTAGTATAGAAAATCAATTTAAAACCAGATTAGAAAAATAAAGAAAGGATTACTGAGAAACTAGTTAGTGGGATCGTTCCTGATCCAAAGGACTTGGACACCTTGAATGAGTATATCTTGGAAGAATCATAGGTGAAGCCACCAGCATTCTCCTTACTGTAGAAATTCCAATTATTGCAACTGGTTTTTGATATCTCAACTCCAAGTGACCCGATGTCAAAGAGAACATGATGGAGGATGGTCAGAAAGTCATCATTTTCGTGAACAATTCTTTAGTAATTTCCCATGTAGTTAAAATCACATTCAATTAAGTAATCAGAGAAATGATTTGAACATAAAACAAAAAAATAGCAATAGATGTTTTACTTGTTCCACATCTTTTGCCAAGTTTCGGCAAATTTATTCATCATATCCCCATAGGTTTTTACTTGTTCCATGCCAGACTGATTGAATACCTTCTGCCAGTTATCACCAAATTGTTGGAATGTTTTAATTCCCGCTTCACTCATGGATTTTTGCCAATTCTCTGAAAATTGATTCAAGGTTTTATCACTCGAGTCTTTTAGGGCCTTTGCCATGACGTCGTTGTACTTTGATTGAACATTTTTAGTTGCCTCTTGAAGAGTTTCAAAGGCATCCATCCAAGCCTTGAGCGATTTATTATATTCAATCCACAATTTGTCCCAATCTTTAGGTGGAGATTCTTTTGACATGGACATGTATTGTCATATTACTTGATAAGACTATTGATCATTATCACGTTGTATTTTCTAGTTCAAACCAGAGTAAAGATTTAGCGCAATAGATAAAATCAATTCAAACATAGAGCAAGTATTGAATGTATCAAGTTCAGCCTTTGATAATGAAGGTAGTATTCCATCAGAGTTTACCTGTGATGGTCAGGATCTTTCCCCACCTCTTAGTATAACAAATGTGCCAAAAAATGCAAGAACTCTATCAATCATAATGGATGACCCCGATGCCCCCATGGGAACTTTTACACATTGGATTGTTTGGAACATTCCTTCTCATAAGACACAGTTCACAAGAGGTGAAAAATTTGATTTTGCTCAAGGACGTACTAGTTTTGGAACAACAGAATATGGAGGACCATGTCCTCCATCGGGTACCCATAGATATTTTTTTAAAATTTATGCATTAGATACAAAACTAGATCTAAAACATGGATCAGGTGTAAAGGAACTGCAAAGTGCAATGTCAGGGCATATTATTGCAGAGGCCGTACTGATGGGAAAATATTCTAGAAGATAAGTCATAGAATGGTTATTTTTTCTGAAGTTTTTTTTCTTTTTTAAAGTCATAGAGCCCAATCAATATTCCAACAATAAATGCAATTATACCAATTGCCACCATGCCCATAGACATCTGAACCACATTACATTGTATTCCATATGACGCATCACAGTTTTTACTCAAAAAGGGATCTTCACCAATAATGACATTAATTGTTACAGGTTGACTTCCAGTATCGGAGATTTTAATTGCATACAGTCCTCCCTGATTGTTTCTCTGTATTATATGATACAAAAATCCATCTTTACTTTCTTTTTCAAACATCATACCATTTGGTTCCATTCCCTCCAGCTTGACAAAACCAGAGGAGGGCGCTGTATGTATTATTATGACATTATGTTCCTTAAGTTGGTCGGAGCGAATTGTAAAATTAATAAATTGATTTGGCAGGATTTCCTTATTTGTTATCAAAGTAGACTTAGTTTTAAGAATAGACTCAACAGATTGATATGACAAGTCAAAAAGATTAGCACCAATCACGACTAGAATCAAACCAATTGATGCAATTATTGGGCCCCTGGCTAGGAACAATTTTGTCAAGCATGTGCAAATTTCAAAGCGCCTAATAAGAAACTTGCAGCAATTCAGTGCCCAGAATATTTTCCATCATTAGGTATTAGACACTATTATTTCACAATTACACAAAGAGGCTTTCTCATACAAAGCAATGTAATAACAGACAAGATTTTCTCATTATGATGGAGTATCTTCCATTTGATGATCCTTTTTAGAGATTCAGAAGACATAGCTTCAATTTTAGCTAATATGTCATATTCACCAATAACTTCCAATATCTCTACGACGCCCTCAATTGAGCGGAGTTGTTCGATCACATCTTTTAGATAATCAGACTTGCATTTTATCATAACATGCGCCGTTGCCATATCATGCGAAGATTGTGTATCAAACTCTTCATACATAAAATTACTTGGAAATTTTCATATCTAAGAATTGTCTATATGTTGTATATGCAACCTGTTATTGTCAAAGAACTCTGGTGTATACATGCAAAATTATAGAAACTATGTCGGATTACAGATTAATTCATAGGTAACATACAGATTAATGTTTATGACGGTCTATTTACACTAGTAGAAGATACAATTTGAAAAGAATTCTCATAATTACAATGATTGCCATTTGCATTATGATTCCTCAAAATATATTTCCAACAGCATTGTCTCAAACAAGTCAAACAATATCCACACTCTCTGGAAATGATTCTTCATCACCCATTCATCTTAACAAAAAAGTATTCAGCTGGACTGACCGCGTATATATTACAATTTATGCACCAGATTTCAACTCAGACCCTAACATAATTGATGAAATTGGAGTTACAACAGATGACAAGATTACGGTCTCTACAAATGGCCACAGTATACCATATCACTTGGTAGAAACAGGTCCAAACACTGGAATATTTAGCGGATATGTGACGCTTACTGGTGATCCAACACTGAAAGGTTCAACAGGAGTGGATGGGCAAGGGACAAACCCTCCAGGGATTCAATCAACGTGTAATCCAACATGTGGTCCAACAGACGGATTTCTTCCAAGTGAAGGAAATGATGGAATCACAGTCTCATTTGAATACAATCGCGACCAGTTTGTCACCAGTTCTGCCCCAATCCATTGGAATGTAGGTAATGTGCAATGGCTCCAATCAAGCTATCCCGTAAATGGACAAGGAGTAGTCCAAATAACAGACCCAGACATGAGTCTTAATCCAAACACAATCAACAAGTTTGACACAAATGTTTGGTCGGATTCCGATTCTGGAGGCATCAAGTTGACAATGATAGAGACCGGTCAAAACACTGGAATCTTTCAGGGAACAGTATACTTTACTACAGATTTTAGCTCATCTGGAAACAGATTACACGTTACACCTGGAGATTCTGTAACTGCAGAATATACAGATACAACTCTTCCGCTTCCACATTCACCATCTGACCAAGTCCGCCTAACTACAACGACAATTGTCGGTACATCTCTTCCCCCACTTGAGCAGGCATCTGCAGAGAATCCAAGGGTTTTAGACTCGACAGGAAAATCAGTAGACAAAGTCAGTGTAAATCAGCAGATACAGATTGTTTCAGATGTGACGAATCAAGAAAATAGAGATCAATCATTTGCATATTTGGTACAAATACAAGATAACAATGGAATAACAGTATCATTATCATGGATAACAGGTGCCATGGCACCAAAACAGACTCTAAATCTAGGACAGTCATGGGCACCAACTGCGGCTGGAACATATACTGCCCAAATCTTTGTTTGGGAAAGCATTAACAATCCAAATGCATTGTCCCCACCACTGTCCCTACAAATTCAAGTTACATAGATAAAATTCCTGTAGAATTTTTGATATTAAATTTGATTTTAGAAATATCATTAAATAATTGTTCAGCATATTTTACTATAGATTGCATAAAGAAGTACTAAAAAAAGTATATTCCCATAAAGAATACCTAGTTTTATCCATTTCAATATTTGTCGTAATATTGATTTCTCTTTCCATAGTTTCAGAATTTATTTTCTTCTCACCTGTCTTTGTCTTTTATATTCCACCATACGCAATTTTTGATTTTGTATTGATTGCTATAATCGGGGCACTGTCTGGAATTGTAACAAGTTTAGCAATTTATCGTGTTCACATATTGAGCAACAGTGTAAGAAAGTCTGGAACAGGATTCTTTGGCTCTATCATCGGAGCAAGTGCAGGTGCCTGTAGTTGCGGACCATTGGGTTTTGCAGCAGTATCAACATTTGGGCCTATTGGAGGAACTGCCACCTCTTTTTTTACAAATTATGAGACACCATTGAGATTCATATCAATTGCAATATTGTGTTATACGTATTATGCATCAGTCAAAAGTATAACAAACCAGTGTAAGATTGTCAAATAGAATCAATTATTACAAAAATCATAATTAGAATGGATTGTAATTTTTTTGTTGCAAAGATATCCAAATCTTGAGACAGCCCATACTCATGTTAAGCATGTATAGCATATTACAATCAGGGGTTTTTACAGGTAAAATTTCCATACTGTCCGTATAGACCTGCTACTCTTGCAATCTTGGTCCCAGACGGATCTTCTTGAATTATAAGCTGACATGATGGGCCATAATGTTTGCCGGTTCCAATCTTACTTGCAAGAGCCATTGCGGCAACAACTGAAGAGTTTTCAAGGTGAGGTTTGTCAAAAAGAGAATGACCTATAATTTCAGGCACTGCAACCAATAATATTATCCCAATTGCAAATAGGTTAATTGTTTTTTTACGGTTTGAATTCAATGCGATCACGTTATTTTAGATCATTATAATCTTCAAGATGATTATCAATCTTAGCAATTCAAAATTTCCAATTGTCCAAAGTATCCATTTATTTGAATCTTTATCAGTGAGAATCTACTAATAATGACATTGAATAGATCCTCAGATCCCATTCCTAAAAACGATGTCAAGAATTTACATAAAAAAGCACTTGTATTACAAAAAGATGGAAATCAGGAAGAGGCCATAAGGTATTTTGATATGGCATTGGAATTTGAACCTAATAATTCTGAATTATTATATGACAAGGCAATATCATTTCAGATGCTATCAAGATTTGATGACGCAGTAGAGTATTACAACAAGTCATTGAAAATAGATCGGGATAACTTTGGAGCATTTATCAATAAAGGACTATGCCTTTCAAGTCCAAACGTGAATAGACAAGAAGACGCCCTTTTGTGTTTTGATCAAGCCTTGGTACTAGCACCAAATGATCCTGGTGCGCTATCACTTAGAGGATATGCATTAGATAGTATAGGCAGATATCGTGAAGCGATTGATTGTTTTGATAAAGTTCTTGAAACCCAACCAAAAGAAATCAATATTTTGATAAACAAAGGTCTGGCTTTATCACATCTTGGCAAGTATGATGAGGCAATAGCATATTTTGATACAGTACTTGATTATGAACCAGATAATTTTTTTGCAATGCAATTAAAACAAGAGGCTTATAAGAGCATGAAAAGAGATTTTTTGCGTTAGTTACTACAATGTAAATATATCAAATGCGTGATTATATCAGATTGACTTTTTTTAAACAATAATTATAGAAATCGAGTCGTGAAACATGAGTAAATTAACTAATGAAAAGATCCAACCACATCAATGGTTAAATAGCAAAAAACTAGAACTTGTTTTGTTGAATAAAAAAGATGCTCAAGAAATAGTAAAAGAAATTCGGGCAATTAGTCAGTATGTCAGATTTGCAGGTGTGATAGATAGCAAAGGCAAAGTTGTGGCATATGTCAGAAGGCCAGGACATGAATCTCTGCTAAATATAAAAAATACATCAGATCAGTTTTCCCACTTGGCGATCAAGACACGTATGGCATCACAATTTAACAAACAGCTTGGAGACGTACAATTCATGTGGGAGGAGAGAGAAAAAGTTCAGACCATTTCTTTTGCATTAGGTAAGAACACAGTGTGGGCATCAATCGATAAAAAAGTAATTCGATCCGAGGTACTCAGAATAATAGATAATTGCCTTCCCATTGTACGGCACTTTTCATAATAACATACAAGAAAAAATCTTGAACAATAAATAGTGGTGCAATTAAGGGCATCGTGGATAAAAAATTTCTAATAGGCATAATTGTGATTGCTTTAATTCTCAGTTCTACCAATTCGGCATTTGCCATAAATCATAATACCTCCATATTTTCAGATGCGCAAAGATATGCAGATTCGAATACTTACAAAAATGACAATTATAGTTTTTCAATACAGCCTCCTCTTAACTGGGTTGTTTTGAACAACTTGCCATCCAACATATCAAACCAAGCAATAGTGGTATTTTCAAATAATGACAAAAGTCAGCTTGCCACATTTGGAATATACCACCGACATGTAGGTCAAAATGTAATAGATGCCATAAGCAATCATACCGACAATGATGTTCTTGCCACAATAGCTCAAGAGATGTCAGTTCCAAGTATAGATTCCAAGACCATCGTATACAATGGAATAGTTGACAGGTATAACGATGGCATACGCGTTGCAATCAGTTCTGCTACGCAGTATACTGCAGACAATTCCACGTCATTAAGTGAACATATAATTTATTTTCTTAATAACGGAAACCAGTATACATTAGATCTGACAAGCAATCCCGATAACATTGATAAAAATTCACAATTGTTTGAAGATTCAGCAAATACATTTCTAGTAAGCCAGACTAGTCCAGTTCCAGAGTTTCCCGTCTCTCTTAGCATATTGATAGTTGGAATATTCTCAATCATCTTTATTTCTAGAATAAAAAACCAATAGGCAATAAGAAGGACATATCAGATGACGGATCTATGAAGGGAGCATAATTGCCAGATTGGCAAGTAGAATAAACATAACTAGAACTTGACTACATAGACTCCTGAATACTGAGTATATAGACAAACATGCAATATAAGTCTAAAAATTCTGAGTGAACAGTTATTATGTAGCATTTAGCAACGAAAACCATGTCAACAGAAGACAGACAAATGTTTCCTGCCACATGCGCAGACTGTAAAAAAGAAACACAGGTTCCCTTCAAACCAGCAGAAGGAAGACCAGTATATTGCAAAGAATGTTTACCAAAACATCGTCCAGCACGAAGATTTTAGGCTGAAAAACGCTTAAAAAAATTTTTTTGAACTCATACCATATTGTCAAATCAGAAAGATTAAGTCATTTTCAAAACATATCACAATAGTTGTCCAAGTTACAAACAGCTGAAAACTTTGCAAAAGAAAGACATTCTGGAATGACTGGAAAGGATGGAGTAACCCCATATTATGAACATTTGGCAGCAGTTGTAGACTAGGCTCAAAAATCTTGGAGTGTCAGATGAAGATACAATATCATCTTCATGGTTACATGATATTATCGATTACACAAAAACAAGTTTTGATGAACTAGATCAGAGATTTGGATCCAAAGTAGCAGTTCTTGTCTTGTCAGTTTCAAGAGACAAGAGTTTGCCAAGGGGCAAACAAGAAGAACAATATATCAAACAGCTAAAAGAAGCATCTTTTGAAGCAAAACTAATCAAACTGTGTGATATATCAGCAAGTCTCAGAGATTTGAAGAATTCGTCATTTTCAAAGACAAAGAAAATAAAAGAAGTAAAAAAGATGACATTCTATCTGAACATAATAAAATCAGATTTAAACAAAAACAAAACCCAAGTTCCAGGCATTGTTAGTTTGATCAATGGAATTAACGACATGATTTCTGCATATGGACAAAGGCCCATTGTCCTTCAATAATGTTTTATAAAAAATACAATTATGTGAAAAATTCAATAGCCTTTTAGAGTTGAATCAGAAAAGAGATTCAATGGTACTAGATCCATACATTCGAAAAGAGATAGACAGTGCCATTAAAAATTGGTGCCCCAATGTGACGCTTCTAAAGAAAGAAGAATCTCGTTCACAGAAAGTTTGGAAATTCAAAAGTGGTTCAGATTTCATATATGGCTATTTAGTTGGTCAGATGGAAGGATACATTGCAGGCATGATTGTAGGAAGATACAGTAAGATACCAGATGCGGGTGAAACCAAAGAAATTAGAAAAATGGTAGAAGTACGTGCAAAGGAAATCAGGCAGGTAATGTCGGATCATGAGAAAAAAGAAAAATAGACTAGTAAATTCTTCAGTGTAATCATATTTTTATTGGACAGCATTATTTCACAAATGTGGCATTAGAAAAAAAGGATAAAAAAATGCTTGATACAATGATAGAAGAGGAAATATCCAAGATTCCAGGACTTGTGAGAAATCTCAGGCTACCTCAATTCCAAGATGCGTTTCAAATTAAAAACGAGTCAGAGTACGTTTACGGATACACACATGGTTCTATAATTGGCAAGTTTGAAACATATTATTTTGTAGTTCACTCTGGGAAAAAACCAAATGGCATGGAAGTTGATGAAATAGGAAAAACAATATTTGAAAAATCAGACGAAATAAGAAATGCCATTTCTAAAAGTAGTCAATAAATCCACAGTAAAATAAGAAAATCTAAAAATCAGGGCATCATTAATGGAATAGTGGATTTAAAAAATGTGCCATTTTTCTGATTTGTGTCAACCCATATTTTGCCACCATGTTCTTCAATAATACCCTTACAGATTGTCAATCCAAGACCCGAAGAACCTCCATATTTTCTATGTTGCTTAGAATTACCCTTGTAAAACTTGTCAAATATTTTGTCCAAATCCTCAGAGCGTATGCCCTCTCTGTTATCTTCAACGGTAAACAATAAATTTGAAGTCCCATTTTTTTCAACCTGTATTACAGTTCTACCATCAATTTCAGGAACAAAATCTACCGAGTTTTTTACTAGGTTTACAATAACCTGTTTAATCATATTTTCATCAGCATGAATTTTCCCATGAATACATACTACCATTTTTAATTCAATTTGTTTTTCAACAATAATTGGTTTTAATAGATTCATACAATCATCCATAAGATTTTGTACGTCTACTCCTGCTTTTGATAACTTTAATGATTTTAATTCGAGTTTGTATGCATAGGCAATGTCTTTTACTAATTCTTCTAATTTATCAGCACACCTATGGACGATTGCATCATTCTTTCCTGTTTTTCGTTTAACGTACCTGGAATATGAGATTCTAAACATTTCTACACATATTTTAATTTTGGAGAAAGTGCAGACTTTAGATCATGATTAATTATAGACACATCTAAAGCATGTAGTTTAGTTACTTGCTCTTGTTCATTTGGTTGCAAATTTGACCCAATAGAACCTCTCTTGTCATCACCATAACAAAACAATTGACTGAAACACAATATAAGAAACAGTCAGGACACTTCGAACAAACAAAAAACAGATCAGATAATACTCAAATGAAAATAGTCATCAATGAAAATATTAGATAAAAATTGAGAAAAATGAGGAATCAGATATTATCTGAACGCCTTATTTTATTGAGAACCTTCTACTAGTTCAGCAGAAGCAAATCTCTGGCCTACTTGTGTAATTCTTACCTTTGCATTCTGGCCAGCCTTGCCGTCTTTAACAAATATCACAAAGCCTTCTACTCTTGCAATACCGTCGCCTTTTCTACTGATTTCAGTAATAGAAACGTCGTATTCCTTTCCAGTTTCTACTGGTTTTGGACCGTTATCAAAACTTCTACCGCCACCGCCGCCAAATCTTCGACCGCCGCCGCCGTATCCGCCGTTTGAACGTCCGCCATAGGAACTTCCTCTATCGTTGTAACTCATCGTCGCACCTCCTTCTAATTGTGAAATAGATGACACTCAATAAAAATGCTCGAAATTAGTTTTTGATGTCAAAATTTTGACTCTTTTTCGATCATTGACTCATTTCATTATGCTTAATACGGATAGAGAGCGTCAATATTTATGGCAAAAGCCAAAGCAAAACCAAAAGCAAAAGCAAAAGCAAAGAAGAAATAAAAAATCTGACCTGTAAAAGGTCTTATCCTTTTTCTAAGATTCTTAGACTTTGTTATACCCAACAATTTCTCATACCATGGGAGAAAAATTTCATGGTTGAGATTCCCAATTTACGTTCAAATCATCCCATAATCACACTATGAAATTTTATAAAAATTAGTACTAGAAATAAAATCTTTTAAATCCACCATCAATATTCATTATTTTATTACGTGTAATAGAATATGAGCATAACAAAGACTATAGAATTAGATCAGTTTTGTAAGTCCATAATGAATGCAGATAGAAATGTACGGTCTGTTGCAGTAATAGACAAGAAAGGAAGAGTGCTTCATAATATTTCTCATCGAAGATTTGTACAACCGAGTTTAGAGAAATGGAATGATATTCATTACATGGAGTGCATGTTTGACATATCAATGGGCTCAAAGTTTGATGATCTATACGGTCCAATTAGATATCATCATTCAGACAAAGACGATTTCATGATGTTTAGTTTCCCATACAATAAACATGTTGTAATTATTACAAGTACAAAAATGATAAGCCCTATTGCTTTTGCAACAAAGATATCCAACATCATAATTAATTCCAAATAATTGCAATGGTATAATCAACATAATTTTTTAGATTAAGTAGTTTTCAATCTATTTACAGCCTTTTTGAAATCAGTCATTGGAACAATTTTTACTGTACTTATTGCAGATATTCCCACTGTTATACACAACTGCTCAATATCATGTGCACTTGATGCATCCATAATTATTATCCACTCATGCTCAAGAACAGACATATAAAAGCCCAATATTTTTTGGATGTGAAATTTTTTTGCATTTGCTTTAAGTTTACCTTGGATTTCCAGAAATATTTTTTTACTATTTTTATTGTTTAGAGGACATAATTCAGGACTATGTACAGCGAAAACTCCAAAGAGCACTATTTCAATTCAAAGTTATTTCTAATAAAGCTTAAGGCAAGCAAGTAGATCCGGATTTAATAGCATTATCATAGATGATTCTCAATTTTGGAATCCAAAATTGCCTTTATATGAAAATATTATTAGTTTTCAACAGATGAACTTACTATTTATTATGATCATAAATACTAGGAGTGTAAGTAATTGAAACAAAAAATTAGTAAAATTCTTGTTCCTATGGACGGTTCAGACAAATCATTTAAGGCTCTCAACGAAGCAATCTACTTGGCAAGGCAGTGTCACAGTACGATTACAGGTTTGTGCATCATTCCCATCTATACTATCAATTTGGGAAAATTACTAACCTCATTAAAGAATCAATCTCAAAAAGAGGCAAAGAAATTCTTGGCAGAAGCGAAAAAGCAATGCGCACAAAATGGAATCGTATTTAGTGAAAAAATAATCTATGGAAATCAATCATGGGAGATAACAGAGTTTGCATCATACAAAAAATTTGATCTGATTGTAATAGGCTCACGTGGAATGAGTCGTACAAAAGAAGCATTCCTTGGTAGTGTGGCAAATTACATTGTTCACAAATCCAAAGTTCCAGTACTTGTTGTAAAATAATCACAATATCAAAGTTAGAACTGAGAAAATCGTTTAAATGAATGAACACTCAAGCTAACACATGATAAAACACATTATGGTACCATATGATAAATCAGAACCAGCCAATCGTGCTTTTGAATATGCAGTAGATCTTGCAAAAAAATACAATGCCACCATTATCATAGTATCATGTGTAGTCATTCAGGTTCCTACAGATCCTTATTTTGGAACAGCATACATGGAAACTACAAAGTTATTGAGAGAGGATGCACTCAGTTCAATATCAAAGCTAGAACCAAGGTTAAGAGAATCAAATATACCATTCAAGACAGAGGTGTTAGAAGTCATATCAATTACAGAATCTTTGATATCATATGCAGAGTCACATAGCGTCGATTTGATAACAATCGGTTCTCGTGGATTGGGAGGTTTTAAGAAATTACTGCTTGGAAGTGTAGCAAGCGGAGTGTCCCAACATTCAAAATGTCCAGTGTTGATTGTAAAATAACAAATTTCTGCTGGCAAATATCACAATATAAAATAAAACAGTCTTTAATTCTAATTTTTCTGGCGACGGCGTTCCATTTTTTTCTCGTGTTCTTTTCTTGAATGGTGAAGTCTATCTTCTTCATGAATAAACTTTTTTCCACAATCAGCACATTTTGCTATATGATGATGATGCATATGTCGCGCATGATCAATTAGCTCTTCATCTTTTGAGAATTTCATTTTACACTGATCACATTCAAACTTCTTTCCAAAAAGTTTCATGACATTCAATCATAACAAGTAGCAAATAAGAATGTAGGCAGGTTTTAGATTATTTTCTATATCGTGATACAAATGTATTAATAGATTTATCATTCAAATCCATTACAAATTGTTGTCGTATGAGACCGCCATAGACAACTAGATCCCTTGCCAGCATATCTAACCGTGATTCTAATTTTGAAGTAATTTTTCCATTTATGAAATCATCACTGTCACTTACAGATATACCATATGGGATACTCCATCCATAGCACTGTCTAACTGCAGTTCTCATCTGATCCATTGCTGTTAAGCCCTTCTCATGAGATGCACAAATATATCCAAATGTTTTTCCTGCAAATTCTGCCCAAAAATAATCAAGAAAGTTTTTCATAACTCCAGACATGGAACCGTGATAATCAGGAGTAGAAAGAATCAACGCGTCAGACCAGTTTACATCATCTTGGACTTTCTTTATCTCAAAAATGGATTGATTATCAGTTGGATCATATAGTGGCAATTTGGTTTGTTTTAGATCAAGTAGTCGTGTTTCCGCACCTTGTTTTTTTACAAAATCTAATGTAATTGACAAAGCAGTTGTACTTGATGCCCCTTCACGAAGACTAGATCCCACTCCTAGAACTTTTAATGTCATATTTATCTTGCTACTTGATGGGAATAAATAATCTCGTTTTTTAAAATTTTCTCAACTTATGAATAAATGAGTGTGACCAAGTTTTATAATCCGCAGTCAACTAATATAAGAAATTTCATACTTCTTTAGGAGTATTAGCATAATTTGAAATTTTATATAGAATTTAATCCATGTAAAGAATGCAGGGACATAATCAAAGAATTAAAAGATGATATTCACATTCAGACAGATGAAGGATCAAAGAAATTATTACGACATATAACATACAACCATACAGAAGTAGTTCAAGCAATAATCGAGGAATTTCCAAAAGAATCAGATAAAGAAAACTTTCCTTGGTTTAGGTAAGACATATTTTCACATCATGTCTTATTATCTGTACCATTCCTGTGTAATTCTTTTAATTTCATTTATGGACTTTTGTATATTTGCAGTTTGGATTTCATCACCTGCATTCATACCTTCTGCCAAAATTCCACGTATATCTGAAAATCCCATAAACTGAAACTCTATTTTTGTAAGAGACATTGCATGTTCCCAGTTCATCATTGGTTCTTTTGTATAAAATCCCCCAGAAGATATAATTATCAAAGCCTTTTTTCCCTCCATCAAACCAGAATATTTTCCATCTGTATTATCCCATGTCTGACCCTTTAACATGATAGAGTCAAACCATGCCTTTACAGGAGCAGGCATTGAAAAGTTATGCATTGGAAAAGCCACTACAACAATGTCAATTGATTTCATTTGTTGTGTCATACGATCCATTTTTGCAAGAGTCATTTTTTGTTCAGGCAAAAGTTCTTCTTTTAAATAATTTCTTCTAATGTAAGCATTCATGCTTTCAACATTGAACATATCTGGAACATCCGTACAAAGATCTAGAACATCAATCTCAGAATTTTTTATTTCATTTCTAAATGCGTCCAACAATTTCTTGCTATTAGATCTCTCCTCTCTCGGAGTATATTTCACAAGCAGTGTTTTCAACACCTATTTTTTAGAATGGAATCTATATAACACATCCTAAAAATTAATTTAATTTTACAGATATGATGATACACTTGGAGTTTGATCTATACTTCGCTCTATTGCAGAATAAATTGGAGTCTCTAATCTACTAAGAGTCTTTTTCTTTATGAATCCCACTGTCATTATATCAGCAGGAAAGATTAAGCTAAGTAGCCAATCAAATCCAACTTTAATTTTCTTTTCACGGGTTGGTAAATGTGTCCAATAAAATGATCTCCACAAAACCCATGCGGAAAATCCACGGATTTTTTTACCATTTAGCAGTGCAACACCTGTTCGCTTGCCAATTGTCGCCATCACTCCTTTGTTATGATATTCAAATGGCTTCATTGAACTTGTGTTGCCACTAATTTCTGCAACCAAATTTTCTGAGACCAATTTGGCTTGCCTTATAGCTATCTGTGCAGTTGTAGGATATACAACTTTGGATTTATCATCAACCAGATTAGCACAATCTCCCAATGCAAAGATACTAGGATAGTCTTTTAGTCTAAGATATGAGTCAACAACCAAACGACCTGACTGACCATGTTCACACTTGAGTTTGGCTATCAGTGGATCTACTGTCACTCCTCCTGCCCAGATCAAAGTAGCACATGGAACTATAGTATTATCACTTAAAAGCACATGATCTTCTCCAGCATCTACTGCCTTGGTATTTGTCATTACCTCAATTCCTGATTTTCTAACGTAATCAAGTGCAAATTTACCAAGTTCATCCCCCACTTCGGGCAGAATTCCTTCTCTTGCTGATACAATGATGACATGGATTTTCTTGAAATCAATGTTTTTGTAATAGTTTTTTGCCGCATCCTGCAGGAAATGATTTATCTCTGTTGCAATCTCTACTCCTGCAAATCCTCCACCCACTACGACAAATCTAAGAAGTTGTTCTTGAAGAATGTTATCTCGTTCCTGATCAGCACATTCGAGTACGCTGATGACATGATTTCTAATCAGCTATTGCATCCTCCAGGGTCTTGATTGTAAATGCAAATTCTTCGATATTATTATTTCCAAAGAAATTATCCTTACTGCCAAGAGCAAGAACAAGATAATCATATTCCAACACTGTTTCTTTTTGATCAAATATTCTAATTACAGAAACACTTTTGTTTTCTACGTCAATTGACAGAATCTTTGCATGACAAAAGTTTGCGTTCTTGCAAAAAGTTCTGATTGGTGTTGTGATATCACTTGCATGGAGCATTCCTGATGAAATTTCAGGAAGCATGGGTGTGAAAAGGAAAAAGTTATCCTGACTGACCAAAGTGATTTCCGTGTCTCGTCCTTTGAATTGTTTTTGTATCTCTCGCAACACATTGCTTCCAGCAAAGCCTCCTCCAAGTATAAGAATTCTAGTCTTGACTGGATTTTTTGTGCCAAGTTTTCGTATCATATCATGCACCTATCATCACATATAGCAAGGTGATAAAAGGAATGCGTACTATACATGCATGATCAACTGGTAATGCATCAATAAACCAGTAGCTTATTTGAGATGAACAAACCCGTAGAAAATATTTGCCTACCACGTATAGAATAGACCGATATACAGATCATTCTATTTCTACCTGGTTATCTCAATACTAACTCTATATTCATATAGGAACAATACGAATTCGCTAGCCAGAATGTGTAAATACGATATTCACAGAATTACATCTATAGCATGTACTTTCTCTAGATTTCCGAAATTAATTTTAACCATTAATGAAATTCTTTAGACATGTAAGATAATGGAAGGTAAAAAAAATAGTACAATGTAAAATGATTACATGTACAAACTGTGAAACTGTTCACATATCAGAATCTGCACTTGTATGTTCAGATTGTGGAACTTTCATTTGAATAAACAACAGAGTCAGATATAAGAAAAAGTCTATCCCTAATACAAGATAACAATCTATTTACTTTTGAGAAATGTGATAATGCATGGAAATTTATTCTTCCACAACACTAACCAATTATGCATAAAGACAAGGGTATTTGCAGAGGTGTATGTAAAGAACATAAAGTTAGAAAACCAAGAGATGGAACTAGTAGATATTTGTCAGGCCAAGTACGTTGTCAGATCTGTGGAGTATTTATGTCAAGAGATGCATGCCATGACAGAGAAGACAGGCCAGCAACGGATGAAACGGTAGACTTGTACTGCAACTGTTGTAACTGCATGGTAAGATCAAGACCTAGAAACAAACCTGGAACTAAAAATATCAAAAAAACACCTCAAGAGGAGTATGACGAACTGAAAGAATTAAGAAAAAAATATTGAAACTATTCACATATTACAAAGATGTATTTTTCCACTCTGATTCAGACTTTCCAAATTTAAAAGAGCATCATGATAACTTGCCCTATTT
This sequence comes from uncultured Nitrososphaerota archaeon, assembly GCA_963722115.1. Classification (GTDB taxonomy): domain Archaea; phylum Thermoproteota; class Nitrososphaeria; order Nitrososphaerales; family Nitrosopumilaceae; genus Nitrosotalea. Next base: position 28,933 of record CAVRLU010000034.1, on the reverse strand, counting down.
GCAAGTTCATGTTCTATTTTATTGATACCTTTTTGTCCATTTGCCAAATCATGCATTCGTGATGGATGAAGAGCGTGCAGTAATTGATGAATCAATACAACAGTTACCATCCTCCTGTTATCTCTAGTATCTTCCTTGAGTACATCATGAATACATATTTTGTACGAGGGTTGACTTGGCAACCCCCTAATCAGATTGATATCACCTGATGCATTTCCATTATTTTGTATCTTCACTTCAAAGGTCTTATGTGCAAAGAAATTTGTACAGTCTACAAAGCTTTTATCATCAGGCTTTTCATCATGATATTCCACGATCAAATTTTTTGCATCTTCTAGACAATCAGATAACCAATACGGACTATCCATATCAGAGGTCATTGAATGCACATTTTTCGCAATAGGATCCTCATTGATGTTTACAATATCTATTGAAGAAGGTGCCTGCAATTCGTTTGGGGATTGAGATATAATAGAATTTGAAAAAGTGTCTGCTTTAACATACTCTACATTCTCAAGCATCGTGCATTTGTGTCTCTGAGGTGAGAGATGGTCTTTACAATAGACATATCCACATAATTTGCAAGGCAAGCTCAAAGTCTCATCTACTTTTGCCCCATCAAATGTACAATATTTGTCCGTGATTTTGAGGATACGGTCCACTTAAAATAAAGTTGATTGTTTATGGATTTGACTAAAAGGTATAGGACATCTGAGTGTTTTACGGAAATTACGCAGTATAGAAAAATATGAAGTTTCATGAGTATAACATGCTGCAGGTAGCAATTTTCCCCATAATCATATCACCCGGTACCAAAATTCTTTTCATGTATTGATCCAAAATACTTTCCTCATACAACTTATGAGCAATAAAAAATGATAGGTATTGTTGACCCAGTCATTTGTGAAAATTGTAAAAAATATACAAAAAAGGAATTTTACAAAATTATTGATTATTTCTGCCATAAGTATAGCAAGTATTGTATTTTTCATGAATCAGTCCTTTGCCCAAACTGTACGGACTCCTGACCAACCAGTAGGCTTTACGGCCATTGCAACATCTCCTACAAGCATTAGCCTTAACTGGAGCCCTCCACAAAACAACGGCGGTTCATCCATCACAGGCTATGAGATTGATTACAGGATTGTACCATCAACAACATATGCCAATCTTGTCACACTTGGCAATGTCACTACATTTACTCATACCAATCTAATTACAGGCAAGACATACATTTACCGAGTTTCTGCAATTAATTCAAATGGTACAGGTAGTCCATCACCTGAAGTTTTAGCTACTCCCACAAGTAGTTCCGCACCACCCAAAAATATCGTTCCAAACCCACCGCAAAGTCTTACTGCATTAATTTATTCTTCAACTCAAATAAACCTCTCATGGAGTTCTCCATCATCTAATGGAGGACCCCCAGTGATAGGTTACAAGATAAATTACATGGTAGATACGGGAAATTTCACCAATCTAGTTTCAAATTCTGGCAGTTCATTCACAGCTTATTCTCATACAGGCCTACAGGTAGGTCACACATACACTTACAGAATATTTGCAATAAATTCTATTGGTACAAGTAATTCATCAAATACTGCAACTGCAACACCAATTCAAGTTACTACAGTTCCAGGCTCTCCCATTCTTAGTGTAAATCCTTCCTCTGCAACAAGTATCAGTTTATCATGGAGTCCTCCTTCAAATGACGGAGGCTCTGCAATTACAGGATATAAGATAGAATACAACAATGGAACATCTCAGTATAACATACTTGTTGCAAACACTGGAAATACACAAACAGCATATCTCCACACAGGCCTTACAACAGGCAAAATCTACACATATCGTGTTACGGCTATCAACATTGTAGGGATAGGAAATCCATCAAATGTAGCAAGTGCCAAGCCTCAGGAAACAACAACTCCAAACATAACAACTGCCATTGCAATTTCTCCAACTAGTGTAGGTCTATCATGGATTCCACCATCACAAACGTATGGTCAAATTATCAACGGATATAGAATTGATCAGGTCATAAATGGCAACTTTCTTGAAATAGACAATGTTGCAGGAACAGTATCAACATATACAATTCCTAATCTTACCACGGGCAAGGCATACACTTTTGCGGTAACTGCTTTACTATCTGGAGGATCTGAGACCAACCCCTCTCCTCTTTCTTCTGTGACGCCAACAAGTACATCATATGCGCCCAGTTTATCCGGTCAACCCACATCACAAGCCCAACAGTCACAACAAAATCTACTATCTGATCCACCATCAAGTCTCAACGCAACAATGATTTCACAAAATACTGTAAAGATTTCATGGGTAATGCCATCAAATAACGGCAAACTCCCAATCATAGGATTCAAAGTTGAATCAAAGACAGGATCGTCAGGGACTTGGTCTACAATTACCTCAAATATTGGAGTTCAAACATCATTTGTAAAATCAGGACTTCAAGTTGGTACAACGTACTTTTACCGGGTCTCCTCAATAAGTAATGCAGGTACAAGTCAACCATCAGGAGAGGCCTTTGTCAATACAACACCAAACGTGAATCAGACACCTATCACTCCGGTTCCTCCCATCATACTACAGTCTGAAGGCATAATTCCTGTCATCAATACTACTTCAGCAATAAGCTACCAATCCACCGGAGGTCAAATTCTTGGTGCTAGTATCAATCCAAGTACGTTCTCATTAAAAATCAAGTTGAAAGCAAATACTGCTGGAACATTATCAATTCAGATTCCAAGAACCATGATAGATGCAAAAAAACTAGATGGAACAGATGATACATACATAGTAACAGATGGTAAAAGCATTGCATCGTTTAACGAAACAAAGACTTCATACTCTAGAATATTGGTAATTTCATTTCCTGCAAACACAAGTGAGATATCAATTTATGGAACTACTGTGATACCTGAATTTCCAATTGTATTGATGGTTTTCATAATTGGTTTTATTACAATGATTGTCTTTTCAAGAAAAATTATCAAGTAAGGTTTGTGGCTTACAATTACCAGATCAAATTGATGTCCAATATTTTTTAGGATTTTTATGCCACTTGAGTAATTCTTCTTTTTCTTCTTTGCTGATATAATTTCTTTTTACTGCAACTTCAATTAGATCTGAGAATACAAGCAGTGGATGCATTTTGCATTTTGTTCTCTGAAAGTTCTTCCTTGCAACATCTAGATCATAAGTAAAGATAAAGATGCAATCACCTACCTTCCCCCCATTTCTTCTCACAGCTTTGATTGCAGATATTGCGCTGCCACCCGTACTTACAAGATCTTCAATTACCAAAATTCTGTCACCCTTTTTCATATCGCCTTCTATCTGCCTCTTTTTACCGTAGCCTTTGGCTTCAGGTCTTATGTATATCATCGGCTTGTTGAGTCTCTCAGCAATTAGTGCAGCCCATGGAATTCCTGCAGTGGAGACACCTCCAACAATATCAAAATCCAGTCTTTTAGCAATCTTGACTACCTCGTCAACAACCACTCGTCTCTTATTTGGATAGCTTATCAATCGCCTATTGTCGCAATACATAGGCCCTTTGATACCAGAAACAAAAGTGTACAAGTATGGTTTTGTAAAACTAAAAGTTACTGCTTTTATATCAAGTAGCATTTCAGCAACACGCTTTGAAGCCTTAATCATCATCAAATATACAATAAACATGGCATATTTCTGAATAACGATATATTCAGAGAAGACTAAACATAAAAAAAACCGAGTACATAGCATGATAGAAGCCGCACTAAGAACACATAGACTTATGATTTAGTTTATTTGGGAGTAAGAATCACAGCAGGGATCCTTTTATTGTTCACAGTGATGAAAAAATATGAAGAGATTAGATAGGTTTCATCAAGATTTTTCCAAACAGATTTCCTTTGAGCATCTTACAATGAGCCTCTACAGCATTTTCAAATGTATAGATCGAGTCTACAATAGGCCTCAACTTACCTTTGGATACCCAAAACATCCCAGATTCAAGTTCAGCACGAGTACCCTGAGTAGAGCCCAAGATGCTAACACCTTTGAAAAAAATATGTCTCAGATCAGTATTTACATTATATCCAGTAGTTGCTCCAGTTGTGACTAGAGTTGAGCCGTATTTTAGTAAGGTAAGTTCCTTGTTCCAATGCGACCCACCAATATGTTCAAAGATTACATCTATGCCAGGACTAGTCTGCTTCTTTTTTGCAATATCTTTTGATATCGAATAGACTTTTTTGTGCCAGTCATCTTGTCTGTGATCTACGGCAAAATCTGCACCAAGTTTTAAACAATCTTCTAATTTGCTTTGACTTGCAGTTGTAATCACATCACAATCATATAGTTTGGCTATTTGAATACCAAATGTTCCCATTCCTGAACCTCCGCCCATTATCAAAACAGTCTGTCCTGGTTTTATCTTTGCGCGACCAACTAACATGTGCCAAGAAGTAGTCATTGTCATTGATGCCGCTGCTGCATTTTCATAACTAACATTATCATGGATTTTCACAACATTTACCTCTGGAAGATGAGCGTATTCACAAAAACCTCCCCATAGTGGTCCCGTTTGAAATCCCCAGATTTTCCTATAACGACAATCATATTCACGGCCCTCCGTGCATGCAATACAAACTCTACATGAAAGATTTCCATGTGAGACAACTCTATCTCCAATTTTTATGGTGGTAACATCATCACCTATTGCAACTACTTCTCCCGCTGCATCAGTTCCTGAGACATGCGGCATAGGAATTTGAATCGGTTTTCCTCGCATACCCCAAATGTCATCATGATTTAGTCCAGCCATCATTACTTTGAAGACTACTTCATTTGGTTTAGGTTTAGGATCTGGAATCTCTTTAATTTTCAATATCTTTGCATAATTATCATCAGTGGTATATTCTTCATACACTAATGCCTTCACAGTCTCTTTGAGATAATTCTGTTAATATTAAGAAATTGTTTGGCTTTAAGAAATTTATAAAAAACTTGATCTATATTTGATTCATAAGATCAAAAATACATCTCATTTTTCAAGTAATAAGTAATTCAGATGTGTTCCAATTGAAAAAAAAGTTGAACAAAACAGTCTTTCTAGTCAAGATACACACGTTTACCACCAACAGATAGAGATATCAATCTAGTACAAAAAATAATTAAAAGACATGGTAAATAATTAATGAATTTTACACATATTGTTTCTACAAAGTCAAATTACAGTATACCTCTAGCCTTATTCTTGGGTGCCCTGTTGATTTACGGATATAATTTAGAAGGACAACCAAGACATGGAGATGAAATTAATTATCTTGGGTGGGCTGGAAATTATATTCATCTGATAAACAACGGTGATCTTGCAAATTCATGCTTGATATCAATTGATAACTGTAGTTCTTTGTATCACATACCAGCACACGGAGCAACATATAGCCCACTGCGCATGGTTTTGATTGGACTTCCTCTTAGTTTCAATCATCAAGATACTAGAAATTTTTATGATTGGTCTTGTTATTGGTTTACTTGTTACAATTTTCACGATGCACCTACAGTGAAACAGATGGCAGCAGGGCGCTTACTCTCACCAGTCTTTGGCGCATTAACCATAGTTGTTGCTTTTCTGGTTGGAAAGATTCTCTTTAACAGATATGTAGGAATAGTTTTCTCGCTTCTTTTCCTGTTTTACAATCTTTGGGTATGGTATAGCAGAACAATAATGACCGAAGTACACTATATTTTCTTTAGTATGCTTTCATTATTTCTTTTGCTCTATTCTTTCAAATCCGGTCATCTGAAGATAAAATATTTTATTTTGAGCACAGTTTCATTTGGATGTGCATTAACTTCAAAGCTATTATCAATAGAATTTTTTCCTTTGCTTGCTACAATCATAACTGTAAATTATTTTTTTAATTCAGCTAAAACCAATAGCAATACAAAAAAGATTATAAAAATAACAGTGATTATTTCTGTATTTTTCTTGCTATCAATATTTTCATTTTTGCTAACACAGCCTGGATTTTATAAAGATCCACTTCTTCAAATTAAAACAACAAAGTCAGACATGGACAATTATAATAGAGATGTGTGGTTCATCGCATATCCCACCTTCCAAGGAATACAACCTACACGAATAGTCTCACTTTTTCATTATGCTTTATTTCCAAGCCCCATACAACATCAGATTCCAGGAGCTTATCCTAATTCCACGTTTAATTTGGGATGGAATAATCCACCCACCAATTCTAGCATACCTCTTACCATCTTTTTCTTTATAGGATTTGCATATTTGATTCAGAAGATAAGAAAGTCTAGCGACTGTAAACCAGAAATATTGATCCTCTCGTGGTTTGTAAGTACCTTCATTTTAACACTCATGATTGCGAGAGACTTTTCATTAGAAAGATATCTTTTACCATTTTTGCTCTCTATTATTTTAATTGCGTCATATGGATTTTGGAATTTTATAAAAAATATATCAACCAGAAAAATAAAAATGGCTTTTGCTATACATTTTCTATTTGCGCATGCTGTTACGTCCATGTCCTATTGGCAAAAAATCTACCAATCACCAGGCACATTCTGGACTAATCCTTTACCGTATGGAACATTACAAGAATCCCTAATCAATCCATTTACCTTATTTGTAAATGTGACATTTATTGTCTTTTTCATATACATCGTGATAACTAGATTTCGCGTTAAAGTAGCAGTCTGATTTTAAATTTTAAAACACTATTCTTCAGAATTGCAATCTTCAATTCTATTTTTGTTGTAGAATAATTTGTTATTCTCGATTTTTACAACAGAGCCAATCATAAAACATATCTCGCTCCTTTTTCCACTAGAATCTATTATTACAATGGATGACATATCATCACATGGTACTGATACTAAAACAATAGAATCCTTTTGATCATTTTGAGCTTCAATCCAGCAGGCGTTTGGTAAAATAATCCTATATTCTATAAAATTGGGCAGGGATATATCTACAGACACGCGTCAACTGATTCTTTACCATTTATTATACATTATTTACATTGACATTATTTTGACCATTTTCAACACAGTGAAACATGACTACATACCATTCTCTACTAGTGTCAAAATGTGTATTTTATCCATATTAAACAAATCATAAAAGTGATTTTGAGTAATTCTAGTAAAGGCCAAACAATCAATTTCACAGGAAAGGTATATCATTACAACGAGGCTAGCAGAGCAGACATTAGGATTAGTGACTCTTCGAAAAACACAAGATAGAGAAACCCTCATTTGTGCCAAGACATCAAAAGTTATTGTAAAGATTTGTCAAATGATGATGAAAAAAGACCTAGTGATAAGCTTACCAGAGATTATGGAGCAATAATTAGAGAGAGTGCTCTGTTAACATCATTTGCAGGTTTTTTGTTTGGATTTTTGTTAACTATATCAATAAGTTCTTCTGGCAATTTCACACTTGTCAATAAAGCAATTCTTTTAATTGCCATATCATCAATAACTGTATCAGTCTCATTTTTCATCATGCCAGTAATTTATCATCATTTGGAATACCCATACATTGATTTTGAAAAATTCAAAAAAAGAAGTCACAGGTTTATCGTATATGGCCTAGTACCTGCAATGATTACTCTATTTTTAGGCACAGAATTAGCCATGTCCTCAGTATTAGGAAATAGTATTTTTGCCTACTTGTTAGGAGTAATACCATTTGTGCTGGTTGGAATATTTTACAAATTACGAAAATAACAATTTATTTCTAATTACAACCAATAACAAATAGATTCCAAAACAGCATCATTGAAATATTTAGAAATCAAACTATACTAGTTGAAAAAATCCCTTTTTACCTTAGCCTTAGTAGGAGGCTTTTCAGCCATAATCATATTCCTGGTAACAAGTTTTTTGCCCTTAACTAGCACATCAGAGAAATACAATATATCAGTTGATCCAATTATTATTCAAGACGAAATGGGAACAGAAACACATGTCTCCATAAAAAATACAGGTACAGATGCCTTGACTAATATTGTTGTAAATTATGGTGGAACTGCAAAACCAGATGTAATTCCCAAATTAAATCCCGGAGAAAAGATTTCACTGTCGCCTCCAGTCGGTAGTGAATTGAAGGTGGTAAGAGTAACTACAGATGAAGGAATTGAAATAACAAAAGAATACAGAACTCCTACTAGTTTAAGCTTTGTTGGAAATTCTGGCTATGGCGGATAACGTATTGTATTTTTACTTTAATACCACATCTAGAAAACGTTTAGAATTATTTTTAACAATAAAACAAAATCAAGATTAGTCAGAATATTTTTTTGCAATTTTTATTAATTTTGAAGCTATTGTTTCAGCGTCAGAATCTGGCAAGACCGCACATAAAATAATACCATATCGCCCAAGTGGAATCGTAATTCGTTTTGCTTTTTCATATTTTGCCATAGCATAGAGTGGTTCACCAAGCGTTCTATGAGACCTTCTAGTTACCCATCTAAGTGCAGCATCTGCAAGAGATTTTTCTACATCTTCTTTTGTTTGTAGACTTTCAGTTCCCGTCGCGTTCTTCATAGTGAGAGTCTACCCTATAAGATACCGCAACCATGATGATTTCTGCATCAGATTTCATTATTTCATCACATATCTTTTCAAGATTCATCGTTTCTTTCCTGATAGCGCATCTCCTTTATCATAGCATTTCTCTGCTGAATCAAATAATGCAATTGACCTGTTTATCATTTTTGGAGCATTAGTGCGGTCATCGTTTGCTTTGTCAACTAGAGACTGTCCAAAGTTTCTCATGGCATTGGCTTTGTTATACCACGCATTAGCATATTCAGGTTCAATCTCAATTGCCTTGTCATAGCACACAATGGCCTCTTCAAATCTCTTTAGCCGTGATAAGACAATGCCCTTGTTATTCCAAGCACTGACATGATTTGGATCTAGTTCAAGTGCCTTGTCATATGCAATTAAGGCATCGTCGTTATTTCCCTCTTTTGCTCTTTCATTACCCATACCATACCAAGAATTGTAGTCGTTACTTGCCATATGTGATAATATTTTATTGGCCTATTTTAAGAACAAGATATCAGGACAATTCAATAATCGCATATCTCATAAATTATAAATCATTAGATTAGAAAAACTGGCTTCTAATTTTTCACAAGTTCTATTAAGTATTGCTTATCCTTCATACCAATTTGTTATTAAGAGTAATTTCAACGTTTTTTAAAGATGAGAAAATCATTTGTAATATTTTCCCTGTGTTCCATAATATTACTTACATCAATGATTTCAAGTGCGTCAGACTACCAATGGATGGGTACAATCTGATCATCCACCAAATGTACGTCATACTGCCACAAATCCAGGAAATATAAAAATATGCGGAGATCACATTTGCAAACCATTTGAAAATTCCAAAAAATCACTTCTAGTACAAAATCATCCTATCAGTGATAAGACAGTTAATAAAACAGTTTCACAAATATCGAAATCTTTCACAAATACTAAAAAAGAACAAACTATCTAACTGGTTTAATTGGCTTAGACATGTTCCTCAATTGTAAGCAAAATGTGAATCGACATACCCTTTTCCTTTCCTTCAGACTCTGCCCAAATCTTTCCTCCATGATTCTCAATGATTCCCTTACATACTGACAATCCAAGACCAGTTCCTTCATGTTCTCAAGTTAATTTGGTATCTACTTGATAGAATTTAACAAAGATTTGCCCAAGATCATTTTTGGCAATTCCCATACCATTATCCTTTACTAGGATTTTTGCCATGTCATCTTCCTTATATGATTTTATTAATACGGTTCCCGTTTGTTTTGGGATAAAGTCAAGTCCAAAGCATTTGCAATCAGATTTGTCAATACCTGTTGTATTCTTATTTTATCACAATAACAAAAGAGTGTAGACATGAGATCAGTTGTAATCGTAATTTCTTTTCTTTAGCCTTGATTTTCTTCATTACTCGCATCTGCTAATAATTAAGATCTCCAGAACATCAGGCATTAACATAGTCAAATTGAACAAAACAATGGCATAAAAACTCGTAATGGATAGAGTTCAAAACTATACCGATAAGAGTGCATCAATTAGAAAAATAGAGACTCATGGTAGAGATTTCATACACATTCCATAGATTTCAATCGGTGGTGCAATCCCTCTGTATGAACCACCGGCGGCACTCCCGGCAGTATATCTGGCAGAGACAAGCCATTGTTTTCCATCTTCAGAAGGCCCATTTTGATAAACGGATAATCCATCTTTGAAATTAGACTTGTAACCACCACCTGTCAGAGTTTCATCTTTATTGCATGATATTTGTGCGTGGCTATCATATCCTGCTGCAAGAGATGAATTTGTTCTTACAACTACAACGAGCCCTGTATTTTCTTTCAAATTTGACGAGGAATTTGTTGAAAGTGCATTTGCATATAATGAAACCGCACATGCCAATCCTATACAAAAAATTAAGAGAACTAATCTTGTATGCATGTAAGTATAATTAGTAATCTTCCTAATAAGGACAGATTATTTCATTAAGACGTAAGAATATTTACTTCAACTTTAAATTCTATTTTTATCTTACAAAGAATGTGCGTCAGAAATTATTTGCTGCATTTTTTTTAACTTGTCCTATATTTAGTAATAAATCAGGCAATGAATAAAGATATCAAGTAACTCTATAAAATAAACTCAAGTTGGATCAGAATACCATAGCAATAATTTGTGATTGTGATGAGACACTTGCTCCAGACACCACCGGGTTTTTGCTCGATTATAATGGATTATCCCAGAAATTATTTTGGGAGAACATATCCAAGATGGTCTCTCAAGGTTGGGACCCACCTTTAGCATATATGAACGAGATTGTAGAATTGATGAAGTCTGGACATATTGAACAAGATACGAATGAAAAATTGGCTTTACTTGGAGAACATATTACACCATACAAAGGAGTTCCAGAATTCATACCAGAGTTAAAATCAATGATAAAGCAAAACAAGGATTTTGTTAGAGCGGGCATTAGTCTAGAATGCTACATTATATCATCTGGGATTGAAGATCTAATCAAAGGCAGTGTTCTTACAAAACATTTTGATGACATATTTGCTGGAAGGTTTGCAACAGATATGCACGGTGCAATCACTGGGATAAAATCAAGTGTTACCTTTACTGAAAAAACCAAATTCCTGTATGCAATCAACAAAGGAATATCTGGAATTGACTTGCGAAAAAAACCATATCTTGTAAACAACGCAGTCAAGCGTGTAGATAGAAGGATTCCTTTTGAACACATGGTATACCTAGGGGATGGTCCAAGTGACATTCCATGTTTTTCTGCAATTCGGGGATATGGTGGAAATTGTGTTGGAATAGTAGGAAAAGATTCAGCCATCAAAGGATATGAACTTGCTCGAGGTAAAAGAACAACAGTAGGTCCGTATTCTCGAGATTATAGAAAAGGAAGTGACTTACGTATGATGTTGGAGACAATAATTTACAAAGTCGGATATCAAATTGTAGCAAAACATAAAGAATAGTTTTTTAGAAATTCAAAAATAATTATAATCTAACAATCTTACATTATTAGAAAAATTTACTGGGAAAGATTATAATGATTTTAAAAATTACATTTTTAGTCTAGAGAAGAAGATCAGCGTCATCACGCTTACAATTAATGCAATATGCACAAATGGAAATTCAGGTATTGTTTTATGATTCATGGCTGCAGAACCAAACGAAGTAGATGACATGGTACTACCATCAGGATAGACAAGTGAAACAGTGATTGCGTCATCACCGCTTGCAGCTAGATAGCCATCTGTGGGGCCACAAACTGGAGAGCATATAGAGGTAGTTGAAGATAATATCACATATCCTGAAAAATCTCCAGTATCAAACCCAGTCTCAACAAGTCTGTACGGGATACTACCTTCTCTAGTGGAAATAATTACCTTGCTTCCATCCTCGCCTATCGTATCTATACCATAAGGATTTGAATCAAAATCTGGCGCATGAATTAAAATATCAACCTTGGAACCAGTAGAAAAAACATCTCGTGATATTACAATAGAAGGAGAACTATTTGTAGCCACATACCGTGTACCACAATCTACATTTGCAGTACAAGATGCATAAACATCCATAATTGAAATAACAGAATAAGATATTCCAATCAGCATAACGAGGATTGAGAAATGCAAAATTTTCAGTTTGTCAATTTTGTGCTTCAAGGTAAATTCAGCCAACGGCAAAGATCAAAAATTATCGCTAAATTTTCTCATATGTGCATCTACTTCATCTTGTGTCGAAGGAGATTTGTTCTCATGCTTATGTTCACTTTTATGAATCCGGCCTTCAATTTTTTTCAGGTGTTCTTCTCTTGAATGATGTAGTCTATCTTTTTCATGAATAAACTCTTTTCCACATTCATCACATTTTACAATCTCATGATGATGGTCATGACGCATATGTTTTATAAAATCGTCATATAAGGCGAATTTTGTGGTACATTGTTCACACTTGAATTTCTTTTTGAAAAGATCCATGATACTGGAATTACATCCTGCCAATAGATAAGACTGTCGAAGAATTTCATCAGAAATGTGTTAGAAAATCACATTATCAATTTTTGATTTGTGCCTTGTTTTGATTTAATTTTTCTACAACTTTCATGTATGAATCGATAAAGTCTTGTGCATACAGATTAGCATGTTTTTCTGAACCTCTATGAGTTCCCCGCTTTGAGCGAATATGATGATAATATTCATGTAAAATAATAAAAGGGTTATAAAAAATGTCAGAGTTTAACGCGTAAATTTTTTTTTCTTGTACAACGTATACAGCATAGACGGTTCTTCGTTTCTTTTTGATCGTACCCACTACAATTTCAGGAGTGTCAATTTGATACAATTCACTTAGCTTCTCCAATGCCATTTCGGTTTTTTTATCTAAAATCAAAGCCACTATCTTTGCTTTTACCAAGTCATCAAGATCATGCATCATATGAAAACAATACATATGTGATATAATAGAATCTTGTTAAAAATCAGTCTAACTTGGGCAAACAGGTTCACATGATGAGAGATGGATTTGGGGGTTTCTCACAAGAGATCTTCCCGTTTGCCTGTATACAGCATATCACATTCAGATTAAAAAAAGAGACGTATGACTTGTAATTAAAATATAAATTAGTCCAGACTTTTTTATCACTTACAAAAACAGTGTACAATCACAACAGCATATAATGTCAGTAACTTTGTTACTGAACAATGTATCACAATTCCTTATAGATGCTTAAGCGTATTTAGGGCATGATGATAATTAGCGAGGAATCATTTGAGCAAGTTTGGGTATCTAGTAATTTTGAAACCGTATTTTGTACAGAAGAAGAAAAAGAACAGTATCTTAGTTATCTAAGCTCAGGAAAAGAAATACCAAGAGGAATGAGCATAGTATTACTCAAAAAGAAATTAAACAGATCATACACAAAAGATGAGATCATGAATGCGATACCAGCGAAGCTCAAAGAAATGATAAAGTAATGTTCAGATCTGTGTTTTTGAATTTTGCAAGCATGTGTATAGAAAGAAGAACTCCATATTAACACCGATAGATGCATCCCCACTGCAGGATTCATACTTACAACAACTTCGACATTAATAGGACCACCATCGCATTATCAAAATAAGAAAGACAGTAGCATTTGAAACCATTTCAATCACAGTTTCACAACTTAAAAAAATTCCTCAATACTTTAGGAATGCATTAATACTGGATTTTAAAACATTTGATAGAACAGTGTGACAGGAACAAAAAAAGTGAAAAATCATTCAAAAGAGATTAAAACAAAACCATCGGGTAAAAATAAGTATATTGCACTTGGAGTTATTGCAGCCATAATAGCTATAGTGTCGTATGTCATCTATAGTACTGATAATACGATCGATAGTAAATTTCCTTCAATTGATGGCATACCTTGTGAGACTCAGGAGTACACTACATTTCACATTCATGCACACATGGATATTTTTGTCAATGGCCAGCGCACAGGAATTCCCGCTCAAATAGGAATACAAAATACATGCCTGTATTGGTTGCACACTCATACTCCTGATGGAGTAATACACATGGAATCACCTAAAGAAAGAGAATTTACAGTGGGACAGTTTTTGGACATTTGGAAGTCAACAAGTAATATATCATCAATTCCCAATAATGAACCGATAATTTTCACAAATGGAAATTTGGCATCTACAAAATTAAATAATACAGTGATGAATGCTCACGATGAAATTGTACTCGTATATGGAGACGTTCCACAAAATATGCCAACATTTTATCAATTCCTAGAAGGAGAATAAGCTTGAATCATCATCTCCATCTTTGATTATTTTTAAGAAAAATTTGAAATGATCGTTGAGCATAAGCACAGTTAGAACATATCAAATCAGTTACAAAAATCACAGCCTTGTTGTTACAAAATATTCAGGGATTCTTTGCCTTGAACTGAAAAAAGACTTCTTTTCTTGTGCCTTCTTGATCCCATGCGGCAATTTTGTATCTGCCTGAAATCTTCCATTGTTTAGTATCAAATCGTAGCACGTTAGAGTAAGAGCCCTTTTGTGAGTTAATGTATTGGTCTTCACTGAACATCTCTTTTTCAGATGGATCAAATACAACTAGATGCATTGCAAGTTTTGGAGTAAGTGATTCATAATCTAATTTTATTTTCACATACTCTCCCTCAGTATAGATTGCCTTGTCAATGTTTAGAGTGATTTTATTTGGCATTGTTTTGATTCATTTGTCTGCAATTTAAAAAGATAGTCATATCATGCCGAGTTCAAATTCCTATACAGATACCAAGTTTTGGAAAAATAGTTCAAAAATCATGCAGTGATTATGCCATTTGTAATCAAATACTGAATTGATCGTACAAATTCATCATCAGATATAGAACCATCTGACCAGTACTTGGCATTATTTTTTACCCATGATGGTATCTTAGAGATAGAACTTGTTTCAGGATTATTGGAAGGGATTTTGATCATTCCTTGTTGTATCATGTATTGTATACCTTGGATAAATTGATTATTAGATATCGAGCCATCTGACCATAACATGGCATTTTGTTTTACCCAGGATGGAATGGATGTAGAAGTATTTACAACATTTGAGGAATTTATTTTATTAGTATCTAGTAATTTGTAGGATGTTTGACTTATCGAGATTTTGCCATTTGTATTTACAGCATTAAATATTGCTAATTGTACCAGTATACCAGTCTCTTGGTCTATCTGTACCAGAATAGAATTTGTCTGATTGCTATTTTGTCCAGACATAACATTTCTTTGATAGTTATTGAAATTTACAGATTTCTCATGATATGCACTATTCAATTGTAGTGGGGTTGGTAGTATGTACATAAAATTCGATACTTGTCCATTAGGTCTTGTAAATAATGACTTGGATAGATCAAGTGTGTCAGATTCACTGGCAGTTGTGCCATTTTGTATTACGGTAGTCTTGACTGCAATGTTTTTGTTATCAGTTGGATTTACAAAATCAAATTGTACTGTTTGGTTTTTAGTATCTGTAGTGATTTGGTATGTTATATGATCTCCAGGTAGAATACAGATCTGATTATTTTGACATGCAGGATTTGATACTTGAATTATTTTTGACATAGTCATGGAGGCCTCACTTTGTGGCGCATTTTGTGGCAAGTCACTTGAGGGCCCTTGTCCATACACCTCCATTACAGGAATTAAATTCCCAGAAGGGGCAGTCACTGATGTAGAATATTGTGTACAAACCTTTGAAAAATCTCCATTCTGACACTGGTTCACTAGTGCTTGCACATAATGAACCCAGTTGACTGCTACAGTATCAGGCTCGCCAAAATATCGTAATGCAAAGTGAGATAATTCATGCGATAAAACCCATGCACCTGCCCAGCTCTCTATCTGTGTATCACAGGAGCAGACATAGATTGCTTGGGTACCTGTTCCGGTTATTTCATACATGCCATAGAATCCCTGTTGGACTAGTTTTTGACCTACCGTATTATCCGATATTACTATTGGAAGTGTAAATGTCGACAATCCTGAAAAATATTGTTGGTAACTCTTTTCAGGAACACACAACGAACCTTGAAGATCAGATTGTACTTTATACAAAGCAAGATATTCTTGCGCTACTACCTGATAGAATTTTAGACTTGCATATTCAGCGTCTGAGCATTTGTCATTTTCCGTGATATAAAAAACAGCGTACGATAGTGGGCCATTGTTTTTGTTTTTTTGTTGTTGCAGTGTTGTAAAATCTTGAAGAACTGCAGAATTTGTTGTTTGTGCAAATGAGGGGGAAATAGAAAATACCAAAATAAGAGATATCAAAATACCAAAAATGCTTTTTTGCACATAATTTCATTGGCTATATTGAATTTAATGTTATTTTTTTCTAGACTTTTCTCTAGTAATGGCATGAAGTACAGATTCGGTCAAACCAGGTCTCCGGGTAGGTGAAAGAAACATTGCAAGATCCGTAGCAGTTACAATTCCAACTACTTTTCCTTGTTGTAACACAGGAAGTTTGCGAATTTTATTTTTTATCATCAGATCTGCTACTTCCTCAATAGTCTGTCTAGATGATGCGTAAATTAGAGGTCTTGTGGCAAACTCTCCTAGATTTTTCTTCTTAAATGAAATATCATATTTGGATACTCCCTTTACAATATCTCCTTTAGTGACTATACCAAGAGGTTTTCCTTTGGAAGTAACAACTAGACAACCCACTCTTTTTTTTGCCATTATTTTTGATGCGTCATAGACGGTTTTACTAGATTCAAGACTAACAACAGATCTGGTCATTATTTTTTCTACAGGGGTTTTGCTATGCGCAACAAGAACTTCCAATGCCTCGTTCTTTCGTATCTTGTCTATTATGGTCTGAACTTGTTTCATACTCATGTCTGCTTGATAAGATATAGATTCTACTGACAGGTCTGAATGATGATATAATGTATCAATGAGACTCTTTTTTCTCTCTAGTTCGGATTGAGTACCCTTAATGACCATCATATTCTTGTTGATAGTTTCTTGTCAGATTATTAAAGAACTAGCTACAATCATCAGAGCTAGCACACCGCTGTTCCTAGGATCATGTATTCTATCACATACCCACGTGTGTAATAAAAAATCAGAGTTTCTTTTTATTCCATAAGTTCACATTAGATTCTATGTTTAGAGAATTTCCTGAGACTTAAACCCCCAAAAGGAAAATTTCGAATAATCGGAATAGAAAAGTTTGAGATTCCAGGAGAAGGACATTGGGTAGTAGAGGATCTTGACAACCGCGAAGAAGCAGTAAAGAAAGCAAGAGAAATGACTAAAAACGCTTCAAAAGATGCTGCCCATCCAAGTGTAGCAACTGTGTTTTATGTTTATGATGAGAATGGAGAATATCTAGGTGGAGATATTCATTCTAAAGAATAATCAGATCTTAAGATCGTCAGATTTATTGAATGATGTATTTTGTTCTCTTCTTCTTTTGAGATACAAGCTAATTGCACATGCAGTCATTGCTCCAAGTAAAATTATGCCAGTTACTACCCAGCCTATGTTCATCATAGTGATTTGAATTTTTTTATTGCTTCTCTTGTCAAGCGCTCTTTTTCTTCCTCTGTAATAACAGTTGGATCATTTGAGGCCAAAGCCTTGTTATAATCTTCTTCAGTATTTGATTTCATCTTCTTTTTTTCTTCCATGTAATACAATGAATCTCTACTCTATTATATTTATCAGAATCATTCCATTTTAGTTTCATCTACAACGAAGTGCTTCATTAATGAAATAATATACGAAGATGTCCTAATGTTCTCATGAGAATAATTTGTATGAATAAATCGCATCTTTTCGTGCATAGCCATAGCCTTGGTCCAAATTTGTCTCATTGCTGATTTATCGATAGGCCATAGAGTATCACTAGTGGAAACCATTATTCTCCCTCCTGAATATTTGGCAGAAAAGGGCTTGGTCTGGGTTACAAATTGTTTAGGTGTTGCTAGTTCTGCCACCAATAAATTCCAAAAATCATCAAATTTCATCATTACTGTAATGCATAATCTTTGATTTAACTAGTTTCACTCTGATTCAATTTTATTATTACAGCAAAAACAAGTGTAGATAGTTTTTGTGTCCTTTGTAGATTTATCCATAGGAGAACCACATTTGGGACATTCCATGTCATATCAAAAATAAATCCTGTATTTAGAAGATACAAGGGATCATAACAAAAAGCACGTCTAGATATCCACCATACCATAGAACTCATTTAAGCAAGATCATCAATACAATCATCATGCAGACAACTGGATCATGTATGAAGTGTGGATACCAGGCAAGACCTAGAAAGAATCAATCAATTGGTACAGATATTCCCACTTGTCCAAAGTGCAATAATGCTTTAACTTAGATTCTACTGAACCACTATACGAGACTTTTAATCTAACATTGCACTACTAATACTATGGAGTAGTGTGAGTTTGCACATCCCTGATGTTTTATGTCGGAGAAGGACTGGAGTAACTAACCAGCTCTCAATGAAATAAAAATTATTTAGATTCTAGTTTTCTTTTTTGTTTGCAGGAAGGACATATTGGTCCATAATCACTATTTTTACTGAATATCACTTTTTTACAGTCCAAACAATAGTAAACAGGCATTTGATTTCTTATTTTATTCCAGTTATTATCACTATTGTATACACGGTAGGTTTCAGATTCTTTTTGCAAACATGTTAGCAAATAAATTCCAAGTTAAATTTCAGAAAATTTTGGATTAATTACCACGTGAAAAAGTCAAAAATTCTTTAAAAAATCAAGCAGTAGAATCTACAGGCACTAGACTTTTAGGATTTGGATTAAACTTGCTTACTATGTATTGTACCTTGTCATCGCCTTCTGGCATTGGGTTTGCACATCTACCACATTTTGGTAAAACTACAACTGCATCAGCATCAATTTCCCCTATGAATCTATCACACTGAGAACAGCGAACTGATTTTTTATCATAAATATTCATGACATATAGTTAGTGTTTGTTTCTAATAAGGGTACTAGTGATTTCCATTAATGAAAATGGTTTTTGCATCAACTAATTGTTGCAAACCATCTGACCTAATCTGTTAAATGTCAGACATAGAATATCAAATTATGTCATATTCTGATTGGATGCCATTTAACAAAGAAAATGTAGATAGATCTCCGGTAAAATCAGGCGTGTATTTTCTTGGCTCAGAACACGAGACAACATACATTGGGGCAAGTAACAACATACAAGGAAGATTAAAAGAACAACTCAATTCAAATGATCCTTGTATAAAATCTACGGTCTCATTTTGTTATCATGAGACACTATTCCCAGAGGCCGAAGAAGAGAAACAACTAACGGCGTTCCAATTCGAGCATGGAAGACTACCAATCTGTAATAAATCAAAATAACCCATACCTAGTTTTCAGAACTGATATTTCAGAGAAATGAGAAAATAAATTAGAAATTTATTTCGTGGTGTCTATTTTTACTAGTTCCGCATTGGCAATTTTTCTTTCAGATTCAAACATAGTTCTTTGCCTATCACTTAGATTTTGCTCTTTTAGTTTTTCATTTACCTGATTGATCCTCTCTTTGTAGATTGCAATCGATTTAGCTGATGGAATCTTTCTTGTTCATGTTCTTTTCTGTATCAATCCATGATTTAGCAATATCTATTTGTTGTAGTCACAATATCAATCATAGTTATCATAGTTGGCTGTACCATCAAAATGTGTTAAATTATAATTGATTCACAGTCTAGAATAATTTGGATTTAATCTTTAAAACTGATTACGTTATACACAAAAAACAAGTGTCAGAGATTACTCCCGAGCGATTACAGACCCTAGCCCAACTTAATCGGCTAAACAACATTATCGCTCACTCTATGCTTATTACTTTCAAATAATCATAGAGACACTTTTTTTTAATTTGAGCATTGTTGAGAAATCCATCACGTTAAAAGGTCCAATTTTGAGATTCAGGTGATGTCATTTTTATAGTTCTTGCGCAGTACAGGTGTGTGATACAGTGCTATAATGGAGATTGTAAATTTACAATTTTAAGAGATGTTGAATGTAGCAACTGTGGTACTGACAATACACTTGAAGCATTAGAGGTTGCTTTTAAGAAACTAGAAGTTAATGGGCTCAAAGATTTTAATGAGTTCATGCTAGTACATTTTCCTTTAAAAGAAATACGTGATAAACATGAGACACGATTACTCTCATTAGAAAAAGAACGTCTCACATCCAAGCTTCAAAAGATACAAAAAGTCCAGTAAAATCATGACATAGTAATACAGAAAAAGAAGGAGTTTTCAAGATTTGAGTTTGTTTTTCAAACGTATTTAGAAACGGATCCGACAAGTAAAGATCTCAGACGGATTTAGGATTTGATTTTTCCAAATTTGTAAATTTGTACCAATTTTTTCTTTTTATACAATATTCTTTTTCACTTTGGTATTCCACCCTCTTGTGTTCGTTGAGTTTTTTATCTTCAAGTATTAAATCCAATTTCTTGAGTCGTTCTGAATAGTATTTCACCGATTCAGCTGCAAATTTTTTCTCATCCATAATACATCACATATTAAATCAAAGATTTAGCAATATCGATCATAGACTTATTGTATATCCGTAACCTGTTTTCTATGTGCAGTTCCCACTTGCATCTGAGGATATACTGGTAGGCCGTCTTCATATTCTACTTTCTCTTCATCAAAATAATCAAAATCTCCGGCTCCTTTGTAATCGGACAAGAGTTCTAGTATGAGTATTTTCTCTCGACTTGGCTTTTGTGACATTTCATATGTAATTACATAGACATCTATTGTTTTGTTGATACGTGGATCATACCAATGTCCTTCAACACATTTTTCATAAAACACTTCAGTCATTTTATTATTTTTTCCTCTTAGAGTCAACCAATGATGATTTCTTTTTGTCTAATTGTCTAATTCCAAGACCCACAAAGAAAACCAACCACCCAATTATGGACGCATACCCTAAAACGGACTTGATTGAATGAAGGGCATCAGAATTAACACTATTCGAGTTAGATAAAACTGAAGAATATATCCAATTAATGACTTCTATAGAAAGTCCCAATATCATTATGATTGTCCCACGTTTCATACACTCGTAGATTTTCTGCATACCTTAAAGATTCCCCACTAGTCCAGTCATTCTATTGGCTAGTCATAACATATTTTTAAATCAAGACTCATTTCGCATATTTTTCCATAACAGTACGTTCTCCAATGGCTCGTATTTCAGTCAAGAGTTCATCTAGAATTTTTAATCCCTGCAAAATCTGTTCTTTTTTTAATGAGCTATTTTCCAGTTTATTTGTCATAACTAGCTTTTCATTATATACAAAACTTGAAAGGCTGATACTATTTTGCATGTTTAGCCCCACATAGAATTGGACGTATTCTGATACAGTTCTAATGCCCATATCTGGACATAGAATTTTCGGGTATTTGATTTAGTTGTATTGTGTTAATAAAAAAAGAGTTCAGAATCTATTGTTTCTTTGATTCTTCAGATTCTTTTAATGCATTTATGTCATTAGATGATGACTTGTTACAAGTGCAAGATCTTATTTTTGCAATGATTTCTTTTAACATGATTAGATAGAGCTTGACGCGTATATAAGTCAGGAATTAAATGTCAAAAACTTCATTTCTTTTTCTTTTTGTCCTTGTCTACAACAAGAATTCCATCAAACCCACCAAGATGAATAGTTTTATTGGCAGGTAGTTTCTTCATTTTTTTTCTTTACATTTACAGAGTATGGTATCTTGAATAGGCTCATCAACATACTCTGAGACCATGTGCTGATTATTGTAATCACAGTTACAGCATGGATAAACAATCTCAAGCATGCATTGTTGGCTATCGCATACAAAATCACGATGACATTCTGAACAGTGGTGTTTTCTGCCTTGTGTCACTATATAGTAGATAGTCAGACTAGTGTTTAAGTAATTTCCATTACACCCTTGATCGCTATTATCATCATTATGCAAGATAGCCTACACTAGACAAAAATAAAACACAGAAATTCTGTTTATTCTAATTTAGTCGTTTTCCATGGGAACTGGATTTTGGTCCAGATCGTACATGAAAGTTAAGACAACACTTGCATTCCTTTTCAATGCATTCTTTTTCTGTATGATGTCCACAGATGCCACAATCACAGTGAATCTGGATACGTTCTATGCTACTCATTTTTCTAACATACTATATACTGCATCAGATAAAAATGATCGCTCTATAGTTAACACTAAATACAATGTTAGAATGAAAAATATGATACAGTGAGATTAACCTAATGTTTCATAACAGGCACAAAATGAAATTATTATGCAATATTTTCAGATTTTAGTGATTTTTCAGCACAACTCCTTTGGATTACGAAGTTCAAATTTGCTCGATCCCATACTGTGATGGGGAATAGAGATAGAGCCTGAGAAATGTCACTAATTTTGCATTTTTTCTAGTTCAAAAAATATCACAAACTAATTTCGTTATTTTTTACATAATGTACCTCAATGCGTTTTTTTTTTTGGAAAAACCCAATAACTACGCGGATTAGATTTAGTTATTGGTAAAAATTTTCATAGTTTATGGCGGTCGCGAAGGCGAAGGTTATGGAACAACTATAAACAATTACTTTAAACAAAATAATCTTGATTCATTCTTAGCTTCAAGAACGTCTCCGGACATACCTCTTGGCACACATGCACAAAATAGTATTGACGAAAATTTACTAAATGCTAAAATAGCAATTATTGTTGTTACACCTGAATTACGTATTTCTGTTGCAGCAATGGATGAAATTAGACAAATTTTTCAGTTATCGATTCCATTTATTCCATACATACGAAGAGAGTCTGATGTTCCAGAAGAATTAGTATCACTTCAATCTCAGAATTGATTCAGCTCAACTTGATAATAGTGAATTGAAAGAATTGGAAATACAAATGTGGAGAAAGTTAGACGCATCACAAACTTTAGTTCCAAGACTTTCCGAGAATCGATCTGTGGAGGTGTCAGACATTGGATAGAGATCAAATTAATAAGAAATTAAGCGAATCTGGAAAATCAAATTAGGACATCCTATAACAACGTCTCCATACTTGATCATGTATGTACGCTTGAATCGGTTTCAGAAAAAATTGATTATGGTACATATCAACAATTTGCCGGAAGATATAAGATTAATCGAGAACTCAGTTACAAATCCTACCAATTCTCTTATGCTTGGAGAACTTGGTGCTTCTGTTGCTCGCTCAGAAATCATATTTTTAATAAAAGAATTATCTAATTCTGAAAAGTCAGAAATTGATACATTTTCTATTGATAAAATAAAAGAAAGGTCTTCAGTATGAGATCACAAGGATATCATCCAAATGTAGTGTTCATTCCAATTGAATATTATAATGATGTATTTGATTGGAATAAAACACACAAACCTTATGATTCTGCTGGAAGCATAGTCGACACATTATATCTAGATGATCCTACTTTGAATTTACGAATAAAATATTCTAATAAAATAATTAAATTTGAAGATGTGATTATCACAAGTAAAGATGTTAATCATTGGAAATATAGACTGGATGCAGAAACCAAAGGAAGAGTTACTGCAAAATTTGATTGGGATATACAAGATGAGGAGAATTCAATCCTACTAGTAAAAACCGTGTTCAAGTTTACGGCTGACAGAGACGGTGGAAACGCTGTATTAAAAATAAGGGATTTTCAGGAACATAAAAAATGAGCATTTATTGTTCTAGTTATAGTCTGATTATAGCAAAATAAACGACTTTTTTTGTCGTACGGTACTGCTTTCTAATGAAGAGCCTTATTTTTGGAACTGTTACCTAATCGGTTGTTTTTGTTGATTTCTACGAGTGTTTCTTTCGGTTGATGAATCAAGGGCAAAAGCCTTTTGCAAAACAGATGTGAAGAGCATCAAACACAACAAAAATGCTCAATAATGAAATAAAAAACAACCACGAAATAATAAAGGCTCCTCCATAATTGACTTCAGACATTTCAATTTTATCTTTTAATAATTGTTTTTTGATTAACCGTTTTACAATAATTCCTAAGATGGGAGCACCCATAAGACCTACAAAGTATGCATATGCATACATTTCCAAAACCACTTTAGGATCTTTTATTGCGTTGAATTTTTCTGAAAAAAACATGTATGGTTCAAACTGTATAGGTATAGCACTTAATAATAAAATAAAAATAATTGTAATTGCGTAAAGTAAACCTAATCTAATTTTTTTCGAGGTTTCATATTTTTTAAATGCTTTTAATGGTTCAGTTATTAGCATTACATACAAGAAAAAAGTTCCATAAAAGTAAACAATATAAAAGAATTTCACAAAAAGATAGCCTTCAAAATCATTAACTAATGAAACAAAATTGCTTAGTATGCCTGTGATAAGAAGTGCTAAGCCAAGACAGACAAAAGGTTCTGTGAAATATTCTTGTATTACATCTGGTACTTTCATTGATTCTCTATGTATCACTGTAGTTCGTGATTAAAATTGCTTTGAAAATTAAGTAACGAAGTGAAAAACTGTCGCAATGATAACTACAACCTTGTAGGTGATCTCAAGCAACTCTATTGCCTTAGACTTGAATTTTGAATTAGAGTCATCCATTTGTTATTACCTTGAATCTTAATTCCACACATTCAGGGTGTTCTATACCTTAACGGCTCATGAACAGGATCTTCTTCGTGTTAATCTTCGGCTCATTCGGGCACGCTTATAACCACAGGCACGATCTCGAAGCTGAGAAATGAGACCTACTACACAGGAAATCTTCGCCATGATTACATCCATTATTCTTGCCATTATAATCGGATTCTTAGTAAATTGGAGTTTTAGTGAATTGCTAAGTATACAGTCAGTAATATCATATTTTCTCATAAGTGGAATTATTGCTGTTCTAATCTATGGATTCAGACCACGTGCAGAGAGATTCTTTAAGAAATCTATTGAACAACAAGAAAAGCCAAATTATGATCCGAAATTTCTCAATGATAAGATATTTCGTAAATTAATGCGTGTCAGATACAATACAAATTACAAAGGGGATCTAATTTTTGAAATTCCTACGGATGAAAGAGCGTTTAGACCCAGAACCAGTCAAACCTATTACAGTTGGATAATGGGTAAGATAGTAGACTTTAGAGAAGATCATAATGATGCTATTGATTATGTTTCAATAAAAAGTTCTATCCCGAATTTAGAAATAGGTGAAAAATATCTAAAATTTAATCATAAAGAAGTATATGAAATGTGGTCAACAGTCAAACAAACCCTAGAAACTCACAATGAACATAGACAAAATTTTAAAAAACAACTTGGAAAGATGGCTATTGAAAAACTAAAAACAGAATTTCCAACTTTTGATTCAGGTAAGATAGACCAACCGCTAAAAAACGATGCTTACTTTATAGATAACATTCAAAACTTTTTGTTTAATACTATAGGTCATGAAATACTAGATCCAAAATATGATGCCCTAAAATATTTACATAATGGATTTACAGGCAATACAATCTATACATTAGAACCTAACAGTTCTGATGTTTTAATGGCTAGTTTAGATCGAAATAAAATAGATGTGGGTAAGGCACGTCTAATTTTTAGAGAAATAATGACAAAAAATGAAACTATTGAATCATTCCGTAAATCAGTAGAAATAGATTCAAACTTTTATGATGAAGTTAAGAAATTTTCTGAAAAATTAGAAGATGAGATAGTTAACGAAATTGATGCTTTACGTCTTTCTTAGATATTCACTAAGAATAACCTTTCAGAGATGTCAGAATAAAGGTTGAAGGTAATACCAAATGGATTACCTTAATTCAGAATACTAGATAATTTAATCATGAATAAAGGTGAAAAGACAAAGAAGTATAATTTGTATCTAAAAGACTGCAAAAACATCTCTAAATAATGCCAACCTTCTTCATGACGAAGCGAGTCTTTTGATTGATGTTAATCATTTTGCAAGAGGTTTTGCGTTATGTGTTTTGAGTTTAGAAGAATCATCAAAAGCATTTCTTTTCAGATATATTTCTCTGAATCTTCATGATGAAGACAAAACACGTAGATTAATTCGTGATCATGAAAAGAAATTATACCAATCTGAAGCGATTCTATCATTTTCATTTAAAATGGCTCAATTCTTTTTTGAGTTTATAGAAATAATACTTAAAGGATCAAAAGACAAACAACAACTTAACAATTTTACAAATCGGTTTGATAAAGATGCATTCGAATTGCTTAAGGATGGAATAGAAAATACATTAAAACAATTGCATAGAAAGAAGCTTGATTCTCTCTACGTAGATATTCGTGATGGTAAAATAATTGATCCAAATCAATTATTGACCAATAAACAAGTTAAACAAGTGTTAGACCTTGCCAAAGTACACAGTGAGATAATAACAAATGTTGTAATGGCAAAAGATGAGTTATTAACAAACATGTGGAAAATTCTACCATTATCACCATTTGAGGAAAATAATAAAAATTCCACAGATATTCAAGAATTCTTGAAATTTATGACTGACGTAAAAAATAAAACAGTAGAACGAGATACTAAACCCTAAGCGATTGAATCTTTTGATTTGTGTCTTCTAGTTTCTTAATTCTATCATCAAAGTCTTTTAACCGCTTATCTATAGCGTTTAACCTGTTTTCAATTTTCTCAAGTCGCCTTTCTTGGTCTGCCGACATTTCATTTATTGAATACAAATCTGATATAAAAAGTTCTTTGGGAATGAGTATGATACGCTTCTTAAATGGAATAAATTGAACAGTAGATGATAGAACTAACTCAACAATCATATGAGTTTCCACCTTATTTTCGATATTGAGTTCATTAACTGAATTAGAAAAAGATTCTGATAAGATTGTTGATGGTCAGAAATACTTTGGATGCACTATTAGAAATACACGATCAATCTAAACACGAACTTGCAACATCTGTGATAACGCGTTATATCATACTTGAACTTGATAATTTTATTGATTCTCAGAATTCCATGATGGGCAAACTAGATGAAAAGCAGAAAAAATATGTTGTCTGCTTATCTGGTTTTCTTGAGGAAATAGAGAAAAATAAAAAAGTGATACGAAAAATAAGAGATGGTTGGATTGCTCACATTCAGAATGAAGATAATTTCAAAGAAGACATAATGGATTTAATTAAAAACTCAACCCTTGAGACAGGTCAAGAAATTATCATAATGGGATTATGCGTAATACGTTATGTGGATGCATTAAAAAGTGTCCTCCTAGAGGAGTTTGATAATGCAAATGAGCGATATAATGCAACTAGAGAATCTAGCGTTCACGCAGTAATTCTGAATAATGAGATTATAAAACAAATCATCAAACAGAAAGTTGAACTTTCAAAACAGAAATTGAGATTAATTGGTTTTCCAGCATACTGAATCTATCTAGTCTTGTAAAAGACGAATTTTTTGTAATGTTTTTCCTCTAAGCACAATCGGTTTATCGCTTTTTAATTTCTTTTTCAATCTGTAAAACTCTCGCCTATCTATTCCAATCTCATAGGCTTTTTCCAGTGTCATCTTCATGATATTCTCTCGAAGTATTTTTTGATGATTTACATACTCATTATTGTCTTTGGCAAAAACACCTCTCACCCTTGAAAACTCTAGATCATTAACCTCTTTTCCGATATACTTGATGGAATCCTTGTCTATCTCAAGATATTTGCGCTGTAAAACACCAACATCGCCATCTGATTTTGCCTCGGGGTGGTCGATATAGTCCTCAAAAACAGATTCCATGCATTTCCAATAGTATTGAGGCTCTAATCTAATTTTGTTTTTTTAGAACACATTAGGCATTATATTGTCAAAATACCTAAAAGTTATCATCATGCGTAACAAAAAAATCATCATTGAGACTCGACTATGAATTCAGACTCAACTAGCATGAAAGACAAAAAGAAAATGTTTGTCCTACTCATAGCAAGTGCATTTGTGATGCTCTTGTCATACATTATAAAACCCGAAATTGCCGGGTATTTTTCAGATTTTTCCACTTCAGCAATCCCGTTAATATCAGCAGTGTTGTCTGCATTACTAGTTGTAAAGTTCAAAGTAAAAAGTAGTCAAGGTAAAATGCTTTTAATGTTTACAGTTTTTGTTAGTTTCTGGGCAATAGCGGAGACACTGTGGAGTGTATATCGTATAATATACAACATAGATCCATTTCCGTCATATGCAGATTTCTTCTGGCTTGTAGGATATTTTTTCTTGGGCATATTTTTAGTGTGGTATCTAAAGCCCTTTAGAAAAATAATTCCAAGAAAAGTACAATGGTTTAGCATTGCAATTGTAATAGCGTTTTTGATTCCATCGCTGATTGAAACCTATTATGTCAGAGCAGATCCTGATTACTTCAAGTTTGCAATAGTCTCTTTCATATCCAATAGCCGATGCGGCGATTCTATTGCCAACAATAATTGGTTTGACAGTATCATATAACAATAAAAGTAATAGATTTTTGGTATTACTTCTGTCTGCAACTTTGTGCAATATTATTGCAGATACAATATATCTTGCAACATACAATTCATACAATGATGGAAATCCAGTTGACATAGGATGGATATCTGGATATATTTTACTAGTATTTGCAGTAAGAAACTATAAACCGCTCACAGATAGTGATGTTCGCATTTCATATGCAGATTTAGACAAAAACAAAATTACAAGAAATA
>CAVRLU010000033.1:0-8319 GCA_963722115.1 uncultured Nitrososphaerota archaeon | reverse complement strand
CCAAGAAGAGATCTACCTAGTTTTGTAATATGTGCACTCTTTTTTTATCTGACAGACTGAACACATTGGTGAAATTGGCTTACAGATATTCTGACCATACATGACAAAAGTATCGTTTATTCTAATCCAATATTTTTTTGGGATCTTTTTCATTAATTCAATCTCTGTCTCCTCTGGAATTTTTGTTTTGACCAGTCCAAGTCGATTAGAAATCCTATGAACATGTGTATCAACAGGAATTGCAGGTTCATCAAAAGCATAAACTAGAACACAATTAGCAGTCTTTCTTCCTACTCCTGGAAGACTAATCAATTCCTCCATAGTTTTTGGAACTAGACCTGAATATTTTGAATCTATGATAGATGCAACTTCAATTATTCTCTTTGCCTTGACATGATAGAAACCAGTTCTCTTGATTATTTTCTCAACATCTGATAGTTTTGCTCTTGCAAGTGATCTAGCCGTCTTGTATTTTGAAAATAATTCTCTTACTACAGCTGAAGTACTTTCATCTCTTGTCCTGGCAGAAAGTATTGTTCCTATTAGAATACTTAGAGGACTACCATTTTCAGCCTCACGAAGTTCTCTTAGTGCAGTCATCCTAGGTGGTTTAACATGATTCATTGTTGTAATCATTCCATCTAGAATTCTTCTAATCTTTTCCAATTGATTTTATGATTGACCACACAAGTATTATATCTGTTATAACAAAGTGGAATATTGGAATTAACAAAAGAAGAAGAATCTGCTTTAGATGGAAAGCAAGGAGAAACTCTTGCTCTTGCGTACAGAACACTTGTAGCAATTGGTGAAGCGTCAGGTTCTGATAGACTAATTCCAATAGAATGGGCGCATCTCTCAGGAGTTAATTATAATACAATAGGTGATGCAGGAAGAGATTTTCTCTCACATCTAAGTCAGGATGCTAAATTCAAGGTAAAGACAACAGTCAATCCAATGGGATTTGATTTTGATTCGGTTTCACGTTATAATTTAGATGATAAATTCATTGAAAATCAGAGAAGTATAAAAAACTCTTATGAAAAAATGGGAGCAATTCCATCTTATTCTTGTATTCCATATGAGATATTTGATGTACCAAAACAAGGTACCCATGTTTCTTTTGCAGAAAGTAATGCTGCAATTTATGCAAACTCTTTTTCTGGACTTGTAACAAACAAGGAGGGTGCATTTAGTGCCCTTGCAAGTGCGCTTACAGGTAAAAGTCCATGCTCTGATCTAAGAGATGACAAGGCAAGAAAACCAAACCTGACAATCCGCATGAAAGTTGAATCTCCTAATGAATTGACTTATGGTATGCTTGGATATTTTGCAGGCAAAGTAGCAGGTAGCTCAGTTGCACTGTCTGGAGTAAACGGACTTGATAGACGTAGTTGCAAATCTCTATGTGCAGGAATGGGCACATCTGGAGCTTGTGGAATGTTCACATTTGGAGAAGAAGAAGGCGAGAAGATAGATTTTGATAAAAAAGAGATGCAAAAAATTCATGATGAGCTTAACACCTCTGAGAGTGGAGATTTAATCACACTTGGTAGTCCTCAACTTGGATTAGAAGAGATTGGTGATTTGGCAGCAATGCTCAAAGGAAGATCATTTAAGAAACGATGTATGATATTTTGTCCAAGTGCAATCAAAGGACAAATGCGAGACTTGGGATATAGAAAAGAAATAGAACGTGCTGGAGGCGAAGTCTTGTTTGATTGTTGTACCTGTTTATCTCCACTAGTTGATAACAAAGAGGTAGATTCTGTTACCACAAATAGTGTAAAGGGTGCTTATTATCTGAGAACTTCAAACAAAGTTGATGTAAATCTAAAGAGCCTTAAAAGAATAGTAGAAGAGGAAACAAAATGAACGTGAAGATAATTGTAAAGGGACAGGCAAAGGGTTCATTACTGATAGACTAAACATCCACTAAACTTTCTTGGAGGAATTGACAAGAAAACAGGGATAGTACATGATAAAAATCATGATCTCTTTGGAAAATCTATTGGTGATAAAATTCTTGTATTTCCTTATGGAATAGGTAGTAGTGTTGGAGCATATACCATATACTCTTTGAAATATAATCACTGTGCACCATTAGCCATGATTTGTCTAAAAGCAGATCTGACAACAGCATCTGGATGTGCAATATCTGATATTCCCCTAGTTGTTGCAAACAAAAATGATTATGACTTGTTGCAAGAAGATAAGGAAGTTGTACTTGACGCAATTAAAGGACAACTATCATAATTCTAATCTCTTGATTGATCCGTTTGGTTCTGTCTCTTTGAAAACAATTCCCTCAAATTTTAAAATCATCGTGCTTTTTTCTCTCCAATAATTGGGAGGAGCTCCTGCTTTTTCACAAGCATGGCCAAGAAATTCTTCTTCATCCCATCCATATTCAACAGGAACTTGGGGAAGAAGTAAACCTGCCCCAAACTCCCATTTTATGATAAGACCATCCCTGCCTATCTTTATCATTTTAGGATATTCTGATGGATCATTGACCTTAATTTCAACAGGTGGGGTTAGTGTTGTCACTTCAAATGTAATTTCATCTAGTTCCTCATGTACTACTGGAGGAAAACGAGGATCTTCTGTAGAAGAAGCTATTGCTGCATCTACAAGAGATTGATGTAATATTCTATCTGGAGTTGGAAATCCTATACATCCTCTTAGATTTTCTTCCTTGTTTAGTGTAACAAAGACTCCTGACTTGTATGAAAACCTGGATTTGATTTCGTCTGCTAGTTGGATTTTTTTTCCTTTCCTGAGATATTCTGTAACAGCTCGACGGGCAGTTCTTACTAATATCTGACCATCTTCATCTGACAAACTCAATTTATTCTATCATTTAGTTTAGTTGCAAACTCTTGAAGTTTTTCAAAATGAGTTCCTTCCCAGTAAACCTTTTTACAAGAATCACACATCCAAAACTTTTTCTCTCGTTCTAATACTCCCTCTGGAATTTTTCCTATGATCTTATACTTTTCTACTGCTTCCAACTTTCCATTGCAAGCAATACAGCGAGAATTGTCTGTATCTACTACAAATTTATCAAGTTTGAACTTTGCATTTATCTGTACAATCTGTTCTGATTCATCATTTCCCCTGATTAGAACAAAACTTACATTTTGCTTTTCAGCAATTTTTGTAAGTTGTTCATCTTTTGTTAAAATTATGCGTTTTTCATTTTTTGCTATTGAAATTATTTTGTCATCCTCAATTGACGAAAAATATTTTGAATCATATCCTAAAATTCTTAGTTTCTTTGCTAAATTCCCTAACATTGCATCTACTATAAAATTTGGTTTTTGAGTACTCAATTGTATGCTTCTCCCTCACCAGCTTCTACAATATGACTATCTCCGGCAGGAAGTACTCGAGTAAAATCATCCATGGAAATTGCTTTTACTATCTCTTCTTTTTCTTTGAATTTCATAAATTCAAGTTTTACTTTCTTTGCAAGATCTGCCATGTCTACTCCAGATGGTTCTATTGTTACATAATAGATACAATGTTTCTTAATTGCTGATGGTGGTCCACACATTAGTAAATAATTCTCATCTTTTTCATACAAACCAATAGCCAGTCTGTAATGTACTAACCTGAACAAAATTTTTAGAACCTTCAATGACAAATGATCCCTTTGCAATAAACTGTCCACTTGGGGCAGCTGTCTTGACCTGATCTGGCAGCATCCAATATGCATTTAATCCATAAATGCCCGCACGCCATGCTCTGCTAAAACATACTGTAGCTTGCGAAACTTCTTTTACACTTGAGATATCCTCATCAGTGCTCTCTCTTAAAAGAAAAAATGGTGAACCGACAATTTCTGCATGAAAAACTCTGTCATTTTTATTAAGATGTTTTCTTATCACAGCCGAGTTTGATGAGGCATCGCGCCCTCCTATTGCTAAACGGCCATCTGAAGTAATGAACCATCTATATCTCTCAAACCATTCCTTCTTTTTTTGAACTGCAAATACAATAGAATCTTGAGCAACACTAGCTTGTTTTTTGACAAGTTCTAGACTTCTTTCTGTTTTTTTCTTTTCTAAATTAATTGTATCAGTTGCTCTCATCTGTTTCTTTGACTCATTAAATAATGTTGAAGCAATTGCCTGTATTGATGATTGAGGATCTAACTTTATCTTCTCTTCTCCTATGTTGATTAGAAAGATACCGCTTTCTCTTGCTACATGTGAGTTGTATTTGCTTAGCAATGTCTGAATTGCTGGGTCTTCAATTGATGTTATACCGGTATATGATATTTCAAGAAGAGCTCTTGCCACACCAGAAATTGAACTTGATCTCTCCTTTACTAGTAAAATTGCCTTGTTTTGCTCTTCAAGTTTGTGCTCAAGCTCGGTAATTTTCTGATTTGCTGTAGTAGATTGGGATGACTTTCCATGTTCAAGAAGGTTTTCTGAAAAAAGTGAATCTAGTCCCTCCATAAAACTAGATACTTTAACTGCGTTTCTTCCTTCCATGTTTCCAAGAGGTATTGGAATTACGTCTGCATTTTTCACATCACGAATTATGTAAGGATCGTGTTTTCCTGTGATTACTTTATCAATTAGATCTTTTGTTGCCCTGAATATGTCATCAATTTCCTTATCTGTTAATGTGTTTCCCAACTTGTCTGGATCCAAACTAGTCATTCGGATAATCTCTTCCGTGTATTTTCCTGGCAATCCTAATGTTCTTCCTACCCATCTTACAATTGGAGTAGAACTTGTTTTGATATCTATGATATTCTCTTTGGTAACATCCAAAATATTTAATCCAGAAGAAGGTGGAGGAACATAATTCAAACCAACTCCAAGTTTTCTATGTCTTACATCAATTGAATGCAATAGAGATAGAATCTTCATTTCTTTATTGCACAAAATTATATTGCCGTCTCCAAAAAATTCTCCAACCAAAATAAATTCTTGATCAAATCCTGAAAATGTTACATATACAATTCTCTCACTTCCTAGCTGCTTGATTTCTAATATTTTACTGCGTAAAAGATCATTTCTTAATCGTTTTATCAGTCTATTTTCTTCCATTTGATTTATCTTTACATTTGTTATCCATAAACCAAAAGTAGAAAACATGACAAGTAAATCTGGTTTATCTGGATGATGTAGCTTGAAAAGAATACTATTGCGACTTACGCCATAAATATTGCTTACATAATAGTCCTTTACTTGTTTATTCATCTCTGTAATCAAATAACGTAGTTCTATACCTGCAAGTGTCATATTTCCTAATTTCTGTCCCCGTTGATTATATCTTTACTATTGTTATAGTAACCAAACATTTTAAACGGGATTAATCCGAGTTATTTTGAAAATTTAGTTGGCAAGACATCCAAAGAAAAAGGGAGATGAAAAACCCGATACTGATGACAGTAAGGATAATCCTACAGGACCATCTGTTCAAACTGAAGAGTCAAAGGTAAAGGCTGGACTTGATAAATTATTCTGGCTAAGAGTAGGTTTGGCAGTATTAGCAGGAACTCTTTCTGCACTAATTGGAAATTCCATGCAGTCTCACAAAGGCTTCCTGGGTCTTGGAATTATGATAATTCTGTTTATTGTTTCAATTGGAATAGCAAAATCTATGAAGATTCCTATTCTTCCAACAGAAAAAAAGAAACTTATCACAACAGGCTATGGAAGTTATATTCTTATGTTCATTTTCAGTTGGATTTTAGTAACTACCATAACTCATCCATCTGTAGGAATAATGTCCATTAAGTAGTTCTAAATATTGATAAAAATTTAGTAAACTTATGTGGAAACATAGCACACCAGGAATTCCCGATGAACTTTTTGAAAGAGTAGAAGACGTACCAATTACAAAAGAAGAAGTGCGTGTAATCCAAATCAGTAAAGCAAGATTATCACCAGGACAAATTGTATATGATGTTGGATGTGGAAGTGGATCAATATCAATAGAAGCATCGCATCAAGTAGGATCTACTGGTAAAGTTTTTTCAATAGATATTGATCCAAATGCAGTAGAACTTACAAAGAAAAACTTGAGTAAATTTCAAGTCTCTAACGTGTCTGTCATATTGGGAAATGCAACACAAAAAATCAACGAATTACCTATAGCTGATGCTATTTTTATTGGTGGTACGGGTGGGGAAACATCCGAAATAGTAAAACTATGTGAAGCAAAGCTAAAACAAGGAGGTAGAATAGTAATTGGAACTATTCTTATTGAAACTCTATATTCTGTACTAAATATAATTGAAAAACTAAAGTTCTCGTCAATTGATATAACTCAAGTAACAATATCCAAGAGCAAAAAAACTTCTACAGGTACCATGTTCCTTGCAAGAAATCCTGTTACTATAATATCTGGAACGAAAATCTAGTGTTATATTTTTGAGATTTTATTTGTATTGTGTAACAAATATCTTTTGTTCAGAACATGTGATCTACACTGAAACTATCTCAAAAGTTGATGCAAAATAAAAATATGATGATATGTCATCTCAAACAGAAAGAATATGCATAAAGTAGATTACTTTATTATTCCTTTTTCGTACATGTACTTGAGTGCACTGGTAAATTCTTGAGGAGTTACATCCTCTGATATGACCCATTTGGACGTTTTCATAAACCAAGATGGTATGTGCTGTGCATCAATTCCCACAATCTTGAGTAGTTCTGAATCAGAAATGGATTCAGAAGAATACCCTCCCCATTTTTTAATATCAGACAATAGATCAGTATTGGTGCTGTTTTGTGAGTTTGTGTTTTTTAAAGAATTAGATGTCACATTATTATTTTGAGGTATTGTGACATATGGTACTATCGCATTTTGGTTTTTCATTACCTCTATTGCATCAGTATATCTAGTATCCCAGGAATTTAGATTTTGATCCCATGCTCGTATTATTATATCTGATGTGACCATTGGTTTTGCAAACGTAACTGTGAATGTAACGTTAAGATTATTTCCATCTACAAATGTAGTTACATTTGCACTCTTCCAGAAATTATTTGGGTCGTGCACCTCGATTGGGCTGCCCCTCTCATAAATTACCCATGTGTCACTGTCATCAATGTTTCTTGGTACTCCATTAAGATTTGTGTATAATGCTATGTGTTGCATTGTAGAAGGGCCCCGGTAATCAAAAAATGATAATTGTACGTCGATTGGGTCGCCGGTTTCAAACAATGCAGTAGAAGGTGGCGGTGCTTGTGGGTTCAACACAAGCTTGCCTCCAAATATTCCACTTGTAGGAGAAGAGATTGCGCTGCTGGTAACTGAAGGTGGTATTGTGCTTCCACCTGGACTTCCACCTATGCTGCCGCCCGAGTTTGTATTAAAACCACCAAAAGTGGTAAAGTGGTATGTGACGATTTTCGTATCAACCCCATTTGAGATAAAACATTCACTAGGAAATGCAGGATTTGACGGTGACGCGTATGTTCCTCCACAGCTATTTGTTATCTGTATCCAGGTACCTGATCCGGCAGGCTTGTATCCAACATTTCCTTTCACACCTGAAAGAAGCAAGGTGGCTGGCTTGTCAAAGAGAAGTACCACATCAGGGGATCCAACCTCAATTACTGTACCTCCTACTGAGAACCCTGACGGGGCAGTGCCAGAAGAAGAGCCTATCTTTGGAGGCGTGATCTTTCCATCCCAACCACTTGGTGCAAGAACTGCAGTGCCATCAGGAATTGAGGCACTTATGTTTGGTATTGCAGCATTTGTAATTGTCACAGGCGTTCCGCTTTGACCGGAGTTAATCTGTACTGCTTGATTAACAGTTACACTCTGACCTCCAATGTTTTGTGGCACTGACAAGTCCACACCAGAAAGTGTGCCGCTTGTGTAACTGTTCAATACAATTGGAATGCCGTCACCTACAACTATGCTTCCTCCTGATGCAGTACTCAAGGAATTTGCAAAATTAAGAGCTGTATTATCACTCAAGACAACAGTACTTGTTCCACTTGACAGACTGGCCGTACCAGTTGTTGATGGAGCAAAAGTCAAGTCTCCTGCAGTAGAGGTTACAGTATTGCCACTTGTAGCAGCAGGTGTAGCTGACACAGAGACAGAGGAGAATGTTCCAGTACCTGCAGAGTTTACTGCTGCAATCTCAAAGTCATAGTTTGTTGCAGCTGTGAGGCCTGTTACTGTAATCGGGCTTGATGTGCCAAGTCCTGTTACAGTTGTAAATGAACCGCTTCCATGCAGTGCATATTTTACAGTATATGATGATATGGTTGCACCTCCATTATCAGTGGGAGAAGTAAATGCTATAGTTATGGAACTAGAGACTTGTCT
>CAVRLU010000032.1:0-7873 GCA_963722115.1 uncultured Nitrososphaerota archaeon | reverse complement strand
CGCATAAATCATTAGGAAGTCCACAAGTGTTGCAGATTACCGCCATTCGAACTAAAAAGTTGAAATCTTACTATTAAGCCTTGTTTATCCTCCAAGTTTTTTATTTGAGTGTAGTGCACACTATGTCATGTCTAAAGAACTGACAAAACGCGCTGTTGAAATGCTGCTAAAGGGAGCCACACTAGTTAGTGACCCTTGTCCATATTGTAAGGGTGTTAGAATAATGAATGATGGTCATGCGTTATGCGTTACATGTGGAAAAGAAGCAAAAAAAGAACAAGTTGAAACTCCCTTGCCACAAATGGAACAAAAATCTGGAAATACTGCAATCGATACATTGGATCAAAAAATAAAGGATCTGGCAGAAGCACTTCAAAAGGAAAAAGACTATGAAAAACAAAAACAGATCTTGTACGCTATGAATGAAATAATTGCAATTAAAGAGAAACTCAGCAAGATCTAGGCACAAAAAGGTATTTATTTAAACATCCTTGAAGCAGAAATGACATGAGCAGCAGCAAAAAATCTGCACCACTGCCAGCATCCAGTGCAGGTCTATTGAGATTCTTTGAGGATGAGACTAAAGGCTACAAGTTAAAACCAGAGGTAGTAATTGCAATACCTGCATCTCTGATTGGAATTTCGTGGATTCTTAAGATCTTTTTCTCACCATGACGGAAAGCTCCAATGATGTATCCCGCATTCATAAACGGTATACGTTAACAACATTTACTCCCACTTCGCACTATGTATCACTAGTAATTGCCATTGTTGTCGCATGTGTTATTGTGGCAGTATCAAACATTGATTATTTCAAGTCAACTGACAAACTAGTCTATGCCATACCTGTTACTGTTGCTGCACTTATGATAACTCAAGTAATCGATACTAGAATTTTGAAAACTGAATATTCTAAATCTATACACATGTCAGCATTTGGAAATCTTTTGTGGCTTGTAACTATTCTATGTGGAATATTATCTTATTACGTATTTTCTAAACCTCATTTATTGCAAATTTATGTAATTGAAGGAATGTTTCTGTTTACTAGTTTTAGAATTGCAATATTTACATCAGTGCTTGGTGCAAAACTAAAGACCGCGTGGGCTATTTCATTAATTCAGCCTCTTGCAATGTTTCTTGCGTTTGTACCCGTTAATCAATGGATTCCAATGTTATCTGATCCTAAATCTATTGCATATGGTATAGTCTTTTGTGTACTTGGAAGTCTCTGGACTTTGCTAAGTGACAGGATTGCAGGTAGTGGAAAACTATCTAGCACTCATGCATTCTTGCAAGCATATCTTGCAGCATGGACAAACGATGATCCTAAACCAATGGAATTATTGATGGAGAAACGTTCTGAACCATCAAAAGTCTCAACATTTCAGATTCTATTCAAGAAAAAAGATGGAGACTGTAGACTGGTAATTCCAGACCTTCATCCTGGACCGTTTCATCCAATAGGTGGAAGCAATATTCCATATCTCATTTATAAAAATCTCAATTCTTCTGCAATGGTTATGCATAGTATATCTGACCATTCACTTAACCTACCTTCCAAATCTCAAGTTGATCATTATATAACAAGTCTTCAGCAAAATCTGAAAATCCAAGAAGGCTCAAAGAGCACAAAGCCTGTGACAATTCAAGTAAATAAGGCACGAACTACTGGACTATTGTTTGATAAAACCGCAGTCTTGATCCTTTCATTATCTCCTCATGGCATGGAAGATATTCCATTTTACATAAAATCAGAGCTTGAACAATATGGTAAAAATCGAGGATTTGAAAGAGTGCTAATTGTTGACAGTCATAATGCGATGGGAAAAGAAATTGAAAAACTTGATGCGGATGATCTTCTAAACGCAGCAAAATCCACACTTGACACTTTGATTACAAAAGAGACATTGCCATTGGAAGTAGGTTATGCAAACTCTGAGCATCTAAATTTTGAGGCAGATGATCTTGGACCTGGTAAAGTCGCAATAATGTGTTTTAAGATTGGCGATGAAAAGTTCTTTCTTGCATGGGCAGATGCAAATAACATGTTAAATGGATTGCGTGAAGAAATTGCAAATAGTTTCTTAAATAATGGATATAATTTTCTTGAAATATGTACATCTGATACGCATTATAAAGCAAGAACACCTAGAAATAAACACGGTTATTTTGAATTTGGAAGTCTATCAAAAGCACCAGATGTTGTATCATGGTTTTTAGATCTTGCCAAAAAAGCAGAACAGACTGCATCTCCTACATCATATGACCTCTTGGAAAGCGAGACCAATGTCAAAGTCATGGGCGGAAACCAACTTGAGCTTTATTCTAAATCCCTTGATAATGCAATGCGAATCACACAGGCGTTTCTTTTGATAACTACGGGATTTTTTATCTATACGCTACTCTAACTTTGAAGTTTTTCTAAATTTCCGTAAAACTCGTCACAAAAGGAATCAAGCTGGTGGATTGGAATTATTGGTACTCTGTCAATGAATTGCAAATCATGTTGGTAAAGCGTCACAATTGCAGGAATTGCTGCCCTGATGTCTTCTTTGGCAAGATACTGTTTGGTTCTCTCAATCTGTTTTTTTACAGCACTCTGAAGGGCTGATTGAGTCATGTTTTTCCAGTGTTTACAATCTACGAGTATGGCGACATCTGATTTGATACCTACTACGTCTATCTGCATTCTGGGTTTTGTCAAAATGACATTTTTTGTAGTCTCGAAATCTCGTTTCTCAAGTATTTCGGCTGCAAGTGACTCAAAGTCTTGCCATTTTAACAAGCGAGAGACCTCATCAATTGCAGCACCCATGTTAATTGCAAGAATGCTTGTCTTTAACTTGTCACTTTCTTTAAAATGCACTTGTCCCTCTTCGTATCTGCCTATGCCGTTTTGCATAAAATTGTCAAGTATCTCCCTTGCCAAATCTTCACTAGTCTGAGTTGCCATGCTAAAGTCCTTGACAGAAAGTCCTCCTGGAATTATTCCTTGAATTCCTTTTACCAGTGTTTGAAGATTCATTATGAATCAATTACATTTCTTTTATAAAATACTATTTGTGTTACTATATGATACCAAGCCATGGAAATTTTTGAATGTGATTTTTATATTCTGATAATTTACTTGTTGGACCATGGTTAAATACGGTTCATTGAAAATCATATCATGAAATTTTTAATATTACCTCTCCTGGCGCTTTTTATTTTGGGTCCAGCAACTGCATTTGGTGAGAAAGGTACAAATTTTAACAAGGTGGAATTTATCCAGTACTCTGATGATAACACTGCTGTACAAGAAGTAGAAAACGGACACTTGGATATTTATTATTCTGCAATACCGTTGGATAGACTTGATGATCAATCAAGACAAAGTCTGAAAATATTCCAGTCTGCTGGAACAAGCTATAGTCTCTTGATAAATCCTGCAGTCTCTGATCAATTCAATCCGTTTTCAATTCAACAAGTAAGATTTGCACTAAACTATCTTATAGACAGGGATCTTATCGTCGACGAAGTTCTCAATGGTTATGGAGTTCAAATGATATCGGCATACAAGCCATACGACCCTGATTATCTCTCAATACTGGGAGAACTACAATCATTTAATTTCAAACACAACCCAGCCCTTGCAAATCAAATGATATCAAGTGCACTTGAAAAGGCAGGTGCACAAAAGACCGGGGGAATTTGGTACTATAATTCAAAACCGATATCTGTTACAATCTTTATACGAAACGACGATCCTGTACGAAAATCTATTGGTGAAATTCTTTCCTCTCAACTACACGATGTAGGATTTACAGTGAAGAAAGATTATGGTGATCTGACAAAGGCATTCACGAATGTTTATGGTTCTAATCCCTCTGATCTGAAATGGAATGTTTACACAGAAGGGTGGACAATGAGTGGCTTTGTAAGATATGACTCAGTAATTACTGCCCAAATGTATTCTCCGTGGTACTCTAACATGCCTGGATTTAACAATCCATCATACTGGAATTATCATGAGCCGGAAATTGACTCTCTGTCAAAGGCAATATTCTTTGGAAATTTTACATCTTCGGAGCAACGCTCCAATTTGATAAACCAAGCAGTTGACAAGGGAATTCATGATTCTGTTAGAATCTTTCTTGCATGCAAAGTAGACCAATTCATTGCAAACAAAAAAGTCGATGGAATAATCAATGATTTTGGTGCAGGAATTACAAGCAGGTTTACTCCTATTAATGCAAGATCCGATTCTGATACGCTGACAATAGGTGTAAAGAAGATCTACTCTGGTGCATGGAACCCAATAGGTGGATTTACGGATTCTTCCAGTCAACAAATTTGGGGAACGATATATGACCCTGGAAGCTTCAAGAATCCTTATACTGGTTATACAATACCAGTACGGTCTGATTGGCAAGTCCAAACTGCTGGACCTTTGAATAAGCTCGATGTTCCAAGTGATGCAATATACTGGGATGCTGTAAAACAAAAGTGGACCCAAGTAGGTTCTGGAATTAAAGCAACAAGCAAAGTAACGTTTCACCTAAAATTTGGAAATTGGCACAACAAAGTACCGATGGATATGAATGACATTCTTTATGGAATTTATTTTCTATATCAATGGGGTGCAGATCAGACAAATGGAACTATGACATTTGATTCTGAATATTCTCCAAAAGCAAACCAGGCTGCAAAAACGCTCATAGGAGTCAGAGTTGTTGATAAAAATACAATTGAAGTTTATCAAAACTATTGGCATTTTGATGATAATGAAATTGCAGACTCGGCCCAAGTCTGGCCCGCAATGCCATGGGAGGTTGTCTACTCTATGGAAAAAGCAGTAACTGACGGCAAGCTTGCATTCTCAAGATCAGATGCAATGAGCAAAGATGTAGGCTGGATGTCACTGATTATACCAAATGATGCCAGTGTGATAAAAACAAACCTAGAAGACTTTGAAAAAGAGAGATCCATTCCACCTGCACTTTCATATGTTAATGATTCCAATTATTTTGATTCAAGATATCAGGCTTCGATATCTTGGATTGCTGAACATGGACCATGCTGTAATAAGTAATGGACCATACTATTTGGATAGTTATTCTCCTGATGCAAGAAAAATCACAATAAAAGCATTTGATGATCCTACATATCCTTTCAAATCTGGTTATTGGAAAAAATTTGAAGATGTAAGCATGCCTACAATACAAAATATTGAAGTACCAACTGCTGTAACTCTGGGTACAAACCTTGCAATCCAGATTTCAGTCACACCAAACGCTACTGTATACTATTATTTTACAAACCCTGAAGGAAAGATAGTTGATAATGGAAAACAAGTATCTACCAATGGCACCATAACAATAACTCTAAGCCCTGAAAAGACAAAGAATTTTGAACTTGGCTCTAATGATTTTCAGATATTTGTAGTCTCAGATGCTGCATACAAGCCTGATATGTACCACACAAGTTTTCTTGTAACACAAGGGGCAAATCAACTAGCCCAAGAGAATCCTGTCCCAAGTCATGAGCCTTTGGAAGTCAATTATGTGTATCTTGCAGCAGTTGTAATGCCTGCAAGCGCAGTATTTCTAGTGGTATTATATGTAATTCTTAGGAGAAGGAAAAGACAAGTGACGTAGATGGGATTTAAAAAATTCCTTGCAAAGCGTGCAATTACAATGTTTGGAGTGTTGATGGCCACACTTCTTGTTACAATTGCATTGGTAGGGGCAAACATGGATTCTATATCCAAACAAAGCGTTACATTGGAAATAAGGCAGCAAGTGACAAATAACAAAAGCCTTCTGTCAAGTTTTAAAACAACTGATCAGCTAGACTCGTATGTAGAAAATCAAATTCAGCAGAGAATAAAATCTCTTGGTCTTGATCAACCATGGTACTCTCCTCAAAGAATTGGCCTATCTATGTACAAAATTTTAACATTAGACTTTGGTCATGCAAAATTTCTTACAAGTGACAGCGGATCATCTGATGTAAAAAATATAATACTTGAAAAATTACCACGTACAATTCTTCTTTTTACAACAGCTACTGCAATAGTTTCTGTTCTAGGAATATTTCTGGGAGCAGTTGCTGCAAGCAAAGTAAACTCAAAGATTGACAAGATAACCTCAGGTTTTGCAATCATATCGAGCAGCTTTCCAGTCTGGTGGATAGGTGTTCTTATAATCTTTGTATTTGCATTTCTCTATCCTATATTTCCTGCAAGGGCGACCCCTGACATTTCTGTAACAGATCCAGGGTACTGGGGATCTCTTTTATACCATATGGCACTTCCATTAATTACTCTAGTTCTAATTGGGTTTGGCTCGTGGGCATACTTGGTAAGAAACTTCCTAGTCGGGGTATTGCAAGAGGACTTTATCATGGCAAAAAGAGCCGCAGGAATTGATGAAAAGCGAATACTCTACTCTCATGCTCTTAAAAACGCCGCACCTCCAATTGTAACAGTTCTTGCACTTCACTTATCAGGCTCTCTTGGAGGTGCAATAATCACAGAAGCTGTATTTGATTGGCCGGGTATGGGTAGGCTATACTTTGAAGCAATCAGTGTTTTGGATTTACCCGTAATCATTGGTGCAACATATGTTCTGACTGCATTTTTTCTAGCAAGTGTGTTTGTAGCCGATGTCTTGTATGGATACTTTCGATCCTAGGGTGAGAAGAGAATGAGTTTTTCAGCAAGAGGCATCTGGAGTGAATTTTCTCATAGTAAAATAGGGATGACAGGAATTGTGATTCTTGCTGTCCTTTTCTTGATGTCCATTGTTGCATTTGTAACTATACCTGTTGAAAACTTCAAGACATGGAACGACCCTGCAAGTTGGTTATTGTATCCAAAATCTGCACAACCTGCTTGGATAAACTATTTCCAATCTGAAAAAATTCCAGAACACTTGATACTACAACCACAAAGATCATCACAGCAATTGGAATCTGTATCTGTTTTAACAGATTCCTTTGCAGTAAATTATCAGTATGATGGATTTCCGAGTGATTTTATCTACCAATATACTGCAAAATATAGCGGCTCTCCGTTGTTGCAATTGTCTGCAACACGGCCTGATGGAATTGAATTACAGTTGGTTTCTACATCGCTGCCTTTTAGCAATACTGAAACAACATACACCAGTATGATATTTTCAACACAGAATGTAATTGTAAAAAATATCGCAAATGATAAAAACAGATACTTGTTTCCATTTGATTCTCTTTCTTCTGAAAAAATCATATTCTCAAAACTTGATGAAAACAAAATCCTCAAAGGCAATTATGTTTTTAGAGTTCATTTGTATGATGTATCTGGAAAACCCGTTCTTGAAAAGTCCAATCTGGTTATAGGTGGCAAAGTTTATGGAATGATGGGAACTGACGAGCTCAGACGGGATTTGTCTATTGGATTACTTTGGGGTACGCCGTTGGCTCTTTTC
Source organism: uncultured Nitrososphaerota archaeon (assembly GCA_963722115.1). GTDB lineage: Archaea > Thermoproteota > Nitrososphaeria > Nitrososphaerales > Nitrosopumilaceae > Nitrosotalea. The sequence goes on along the minus strand of CAVRLU010000032.1, from coordinate 422 downwards.
ATAGGCATAACAGTATCCATTGGTTCTGTGATACTTGGCCTTCTTTATGGTGTGTTTGCTGGGTTCAAGGGAAAAGCGACTGATGAGACATTGATGCGCTTTAACGATATAATTTATGCCATGCCTGCTCTTCCACTCTTGATAATTTTGGCAGTAACTGTTGGAAATAGCATATTTCTAATGGTTGGATTCCTTGTAATATTTGGCTGGGTGGGAATAGCCAAGGTCTCGCGAAGTATGGCAATGCAGATCAAAACACTCCAGTATGTGGAGGCATCAAAACTGATGGGTCAAAAAGATCATAAAATAATATTCAAACATATACTTCCACAACTTCTTCCATATGCATTTGCAAGTATTGCCATATCAGTTCCTGCTGCAATTACTACTGAAGCTGGTCTTAGTTTTCTAGGGTTGGGTGA
>CAVRLU010000031.1:0-15011 GCA_963722115.1 uncultured Nitrososphaerota archaeon | reverse complement strand
GCCCAATCCCGCCAGCATCGTCGAGATTCTTGCGATCACGGAACCGCTGATCGGCCTGTGAGCGCCCCCGATGCGGCACTGTTCGCGCCGCTGGTCGAGCCTGCCGAGTCTCGTGAGTGTGTGTTTGCCTCCTACACGCACTGGCGCGAGGGCAAGACGCTGCACATCACCGAGGAGAAGCACGGCTGTGGGGCGCCCCAGCTGCTCGGCCTGCAGACGCGCTCGCGCGAGGACATGATCAAGTTCCTGGTCGACGAGGAGGGCCTGCGTGCCTCGCACGAGCTGATGGGCCTGTGGCTCGACGGGGGCGCTGCATTCACGCCGTGCAACGGGCACGTCCTCATCGGTCCCCTGAAGGCCGCCCAGTACGACTACCTCCGCACGGTCACGTTCTACGTGAATCCCGACCAGCTCGCCGTGCTCGTGACCGGCGCTTCGTACTACAGCCGGCCCGACGACCCTCCGGTGATGGCGCCGTTCAGCTCCGGTTGCGGGCAGCTCGCCGCCGTGGTTGGCGACCTCGATACGCCGCGCGCGATCATCGGCGCCACCGACCAGGCCATGCGCCAGCACCTTGACGCAGGCCTGCAGGCGTTTGAAAAAAGTCGAGCCATACAGCTTTAGAAAAATGTATGAGATCTATCCTAATCCGAAAATAGCAGATAAGACTGTAGCTGAAGAGCGCCATGAGCTTGAGGAGTTTAAAATTCAAGGCATGGTTGTCGATCAGACCACCGGATTATCAAATGATATAAGTAAAGGAGCACTCAAATGAAAGCAATAGACTTCATCAATGATGAAACCATTAGAGCATGATCTGCTTTTCCGGCTTCTTATCGTCGGGATCGAGCGGTTCATTGAGCGGCGCGGCCTTATTGCTGGAGTACGTCAGGATGACACTGCCCGCGGCGTCCAGGATTTCAATCTTTACTTCCTGCTTCATTTCCGGCTTTGGGGCCTGCTTGAGGTAGTAATAAATCACCGCACCGTTGGGCGGATTCGTTCCTGCAAAGAACAATTTTGGCGGAGCCTCTCCGGTGTGCACGCGGTACGCCGTCGCGGGCTGGTAGAGATGCATGTCCTCCGCGGCAAACGAATCGGCAAACTGGCGCAGCGGCGAGACGTCGTCCAGGATCCAGAACGAGCGCCCGTGGGTTGCCACGACCAGATCGTCGTCCTTAATGACCAGGTCGTGGACCGGCGTCATCGGCAGGTTGTTTTGCAGCGAGCGCCAGTATCCTGACTTGTTTCAATTAAAAGTGCATCAACTCCCCCAAGTATCAGACCTTCTGCTTGGATCTCAAATGCTTCTCTGATTTCATCTAGTTTTATTTGTCCAAGTGATGGGTCATTTGAGCTAGGAAGAAAACCAGTTGGGCCCATTGAACCAATCACATATCGTGGCTTGTCTTGAAATTCTTTAATTACTTCAACTGCAAGTTGGGCAATTTTTTTGTTGTATTCAAGTGTCTGATCACCATAACCATATTCATCTAACTTTAGTTTGTTAGAGCCAAATGTATTAGTCTCAATACAATCTGCTCCTGCACGCAAGTATGATCTGTGAATGTTTTTTATCCACTCTGGTCTTGTAAATGACAATCCGTCATTGAATCCTTCTTTGCCATCAGGAAAGTCTTCTGGTTTAGGATTTAGTTTCTGAATCTCTGTTCCCATTGCACCATCAAAAAGCACAATTTTTTGTTTCATCAATTGATCTAGAGGAATTTTTTCTGTCAAATACAACTCAGAGGTGTTATCAACGATTTAATTCTGTTTTGTTTTGATATAACGCCAATTATCTTCAAAGGTTATAATCAAGTAGTCAGGAAAGTCAATTATGACCATAATCTATGAGATAAACCCTCCAAAGGTCATTCAGGATACTATACTGTCTCATGACCAGCTATCCGAATCAGTTGAAAAACTAAAAGAACGAGCTGGAAAGATTGGTCAAGCATGTGATGGAATTCATTTAACTGATTCAGTACTTGGAATTCCTCGTGTATCACCTATCACTGCGGGATTCTTCATAAGAAATTCCAACAATAAAATAAGAATTACTGCAAGCATTCGGGTAAGAGATAGAAATCTTACTTCCATAACACAAACCATATGTGATGCCATTTTACTAAACTTAAATGGAGTTTTAGTTCTCAAAGGCGATTCACCACCAGCAGGTCCAACAGATTCTGGACTTGTTCCAAGTGAGGTTGTAAAACAATTCAATGAACAAGGATTTGGAAAGAGTATTGACATGTATTTGTCCATTTCAAGTAATCCAGATTTTGAAAAGATACATAAAAAAATAGAAGCCCAACCAAAAGGATTTGTGACTCAAGTCATAAATTCTATAGATCAGGTCACAAGAATAGTAGACAAGCTAAAACCACAGGGATTTTCGACAATTCCTTGTGTGTTAGTATCAACAAAGAAGAATCTCAAATCTGCTCAAATGCTAAATCTAGATTGGTCTGGATATAGTAAAGACTTGGCAGGTTTTGTAAAACAGGTAGATAAAATTGCAGGAAATGTGTTGGTAAGCTCTCCAAATGACTTTGCCGGAGCATTGGACTTGTTAAACAGTATAAAATAATTTAAGTATCAGACATACAAAAATGGAAATCAATACCTAGATTAAAATTAAAGATTGACATCCTTGAGAGTGATACAATATGAGAATACTTGTTGCAATTTCCGTATTTGTAGTATTGATTGGACTTGGAATGATTTCTTCACATCCTGCCTCAGCAAACGTATGGATTCCAGATAACGAATTTCTAGGATACTATGATTCTAATGGTACGTATACAGTTGTAGGCGCAGTAAAAAATACAGAGACTGTACCAATAATTCCATCCATTACAATTAATGTTAAAGACGGTGACAAAGAAATTTCAGATAACTATACTCTTTCAATTGTAAATTCACAAAAAGACATTCCATTTAAGATCAAAATACTCGAAGTACAAGGCAAGAATGCAACTCTTGAAACCCCTCAAGTGAGTTTCGTCACATCAAGTCATGATGCTTTAGATATTGATATAATCTATGATAGAACTTTAATCAAGCATCCAGACGGTCACACTTCAGGTTTTATTTTAAACAATGATACATCCCCAGCATATGGAGTACGAGTTTATGCCGTAATCTATGGTAAAGATGGAAAGGTTCTAGATACCGGTAAGAGTATTGAGACAATTGAAAAATTGGAACCGGGACAAAAAATTGCGTTTTCAATGTATCCTGACCCTCAACGTGCTTCAAAGGTGAGTTATTACAGTCTGTTTTGTAGTTGGTGAAGATCCATCACAATCCACATGGGTTGAAAGAAACGGAAAAGAATTCTATTTTAGTTTTCTAACTTCCGGAGCAGTGGCTTATCCAAAATATGATGATACTAGTCAAACTCTAAGTGTCACAGTACGCCAACCCTTTCCAGAAGAAGGATTTGTGAATTTCATGTTTCCTCAAGAATCAAGTGATCAAAAATTTTCAGTAAAAGTCAATGGTAATCCAATGCAATTCCTTCAAAGTAAAGATCCTGATGGTAGTTGGCATGTAGCTTTTAATCTTGCACCCAGATCAGTATCTAATATTGAAATTTCTGGCTTTGGAACAGTTAGTAGCATTCCAGAATTTCCAGCAAACAACAGTAAAAACTATTTGTTAGTAGCAATACCAATTGTGGCAGCTGCAATCAGCATCATAATCTGGAAAAAGAAGAAAGATTAAGGAATAGTTGTCAGATTTTGCTCTCGTAGCACTTTATTGAGAATTGTCAAATCAAATATGTTGGACAGATCTGGTTTCTTGTCACCCAGAAAACCTAGACTGTATGCATCGTTTGCAGATTTGTCAATAGACGACTTTACAGGGTCATATGTAATCTCCATTCTAGACAAGGCCTGTGAAATTACATCAGTTGGAATTGTCTGTCCAGTTAGTTTCTGTACTTGTTCGTTGAAACTTTTGATTGCATCGTCTTTGTTATTTTCAATCCAGATTGTTTCTTTCACATGAGCCTCTAGGAGTTTTTGTATCACATCAGGATGACTGTTCAAGTAATCAGTTCTTGCAACTATCAAAGCTGTTGAAAATTCCCCATTTGGCCACAAGTCTCTCTCGTCAAGAAAGATTTTTCCATTTGCCTGCTTGGCAAGTATGGTTCCCCATGGTTCTGGAACCCATGCGCCATCAATGTCTTTTTTGGTCATCATGGTAACAATATCAGCAGTCTTTGCAGGAATTATTGTTACAGAGCCTCCATTTTCAGATGTCTTGTAACCATTCTTTAGCAGATAAGATCTCAATGCCACATCTTGGGTATTACCAAGTCTGAGGTGAGGCAAATTTTTTGTCTGTAAAGTCATGGATACTATTAATTCCAGAATCATTTCTAATTACAAAAACTGCACCGCCACTTGAAGCACCAGCTATTATTCTGAGTGCTTGGCCGTCACTTTTCAGATACCCGTTGATTGCAGGATTTGGCCCTACATATGCCACATCAATTCTATTTGCAACTAGTGCTTCAATCGCAGATGGACCTGCATTGAATACTTGAGATTCAATCTTGACATTACCTAAACCATTTTGAAAATCGCCATTGCCAATTCCTATTACTGCTTGAATGTGATTTATGTTAGCAAAATATCCAATTCGTAGAACATCAGATGAAGTATTCTCAGAATGTATTGTTTTGATATCATAGTGTGTTGTTAATGAAATTACTATTACTGCTAAAATGATTCCCACTGCAATTGCAAACTTTAATCCGGGATTCATCATCACATCACTATCTATGATGATCTAATCCCCATTTTCTGCGGACTCTATCTTCCATCTGGTATAAGAAGAATCGATCAACTACTAATCCGATTACAAAAATTGTAACCATACTTGCAATTACTTGACTCATATCCAAAAATTCTCTTCCTACAGATAGAATATGTCCAAGACCTACAATTGACATAAGTATCTCGGCACCAATTATGGCATGCCATGCGAATGACCATGCTTGTCTTAAACCAATTATCAAAGATGGAGTGGCAGCAGGAATTGTAACATGTCTAAATAATGAAAAACCTGTTGCTCCCATATTTTTTGCAGCATCAAGATAGATTGATGGTATGTTTCTGATACTGCTATACGTTGAAATCATTATTGAGAAAATTGAACTCATTATTACAACAAACATTATTCCAAATTCATTGAAGCCTATGAGTAGAATCGAGAAAGGAACCCATGCAATACTAGGAAAAGAAAGAAGGCCGGCTGAAAATGAGTTCAAAGTCTTTCCAAAGCCCTTGAATTTCACCATTGTAAATCCAATCAGAGTTCCAAGAGTAATGGAAATTGCAAAAGCCCCAAGTAATCGTCCAATTGTTATACCTATACTTTGAGGCAGAGAACCATTTGCAATTATTTTGGCAAATGTCTCAGCCACCATAAATGGAGATGGAAGAGAAATTGTTGGCCATATTCCAAGCATAAATACAATTTGCCAAATGCCAGTAAATACAGCTATTAACAAAGCAGCATTTGCTGCATCATCGAGATTAAGATGGGATTTTTTTAATTCCAGGCCTTTGGTCATTGTGTCTCATCCCTTGTTTGTGCAATGACTTCACTTTTTAATTCGTCGAGAATTTGATGATAGTATTTTTGAAGATTTTCATCTTCAGCAAGTCGCGGTCTGCGATAATCAATTATTACTTCTTTTTTAATTTTAGATGGTCTATTTTTGAAGATCTCAACTTTATTTCCAAGTATTACAGATTCCGAAATATTATGTGTTACAAATATTATGGTCTTTTTGGTTCTCTCCCAGATCAGTTGTAATTCAACCAATAACAAGTCTCTGGTTTGGGAGTCAAGTGCAGCAAAAGGTTCATCCATTAAGAGAATTTCAGGATCCATTGCAAGAGCTCTTGCTATTGCAACTCTTTGTTTCATTCCAGTAGAAAGTTGATACGTATACGAGTCTGCAAATTTTGTAAGTTGCATCATATCCAAATATCTTTGAGATATCTGTCTACGCTCATCTTGTGGAATTCCTGTTATCTTTAATCCAAATTCTATATTGTCAATTACTTTGAGCCATGGAAATAATGCACCTTCTTGGAAAACCATTGTCCTGTCAGGGCCAGGGGTAGAGATGGGTTTTCCATTTAGAAGTATTTCTCCAGAATCTGGTTTTTCAAGTCCAGCTATAATATTTAGAAAAGTAGATTTCCCACATCCAGACGGTCCTACTATACATACAAAGTCACCTTCTTCAACATTTAGATTAACTCCATCCAAAGCAGTAACAGAATTTCCATTATGATCAAAGTTTTTTACAATATTTTTTGCTTGAAGTTTGGTCATCTCTTAGAATCTCCTGCATATTCTCCCATAGTCACTACTATGAGGCCCGTATAGGGTATGAATTTCATATAACGCTGTTATAATATATCGGTTAAATAGTGATCGAATTTTAGCTTGGACTAATTTGCTTTATGAGATAAATTAAAAATTAATTTTATCGCATTTCCCAGAAAATAAAATCGATTTATTGTCTGATCATAAAAGATAAATGCTAAATTCTGATCACACAAAACCTCGATGAAAGGAAAAGCAATTCTAGCTTTCTCTGGCGGACTTGATACCTCGGTTGTCATAAAATATCTCCAAGAAAAACATAATCTTGATGTAGTAACAGTTACTGTTGATGTAGGCCAAGAAGATAATCTCAAAAAGATTTCATCCAAAGCAAAAAGCCTAGGCGTTCTAAATCACTACAACATTGATGCACGTCAAGAATTTGTAGATAATTTCATTTTCCCATCAATTAAAGCAAATGCACTTTACCAAAAGAAATATTGTCTTGCAACTGCTCTTGCACGACCATTAATTGCACAAAAAGTAGTAGAAGTTGCAAGAAAAGAAAATGCAACAGCATTAGCTCATGGCTGCACAGGTAAAGGAAATGACCAAGTAAGATTTGATGTCACATATCGTTCTGGTTCTAATCTTCCAATTATTGCACCAATACGCGATCTGAATCTAACACGTGATGTAGAGCTAAAGTATGCACAGAAACACAAGATTCCAATTGATACAGCTGCCAAAAGATTCAGTATTGATCAAAACTTGTGGGGAAGAGCAATTGAAGGTGGAGAGATGGAAGATGCATTTTCTGAACCGCCAGATGACGCATTCATCTGGGTCAAGACAAAGAATTTACCAGACAAGCCACAATACTTGGAAATAAAATTTGAAAATGGAATACCTGTTGCGGCAGATGGAAAACACATGAAATCTATCGAATTAATAAAATACATCAACAAAAAAGCAGGTGCAAATGGAGTAGGAATTGTAGATCATATCGAAGACAGAGTAGTAGGAATAAAATCAAGAGAGGTCTATGAGACACCAGGTGCTTCATGTATAATTGAGGCACATACTGATCTTGAAAAGATGGTGCTAACAAAACACGAATTAAAATTCAAAGCAATGGTTGATTCAGAATGGGCCTGGTTAGCATATTCAGGATTGTGGCAAGATCCATTGAAAACGGATTTAGATATGTTTATCAATGCTACTCAGAAGAGGGTTAGCGGATCTGTCAAGCTCAAAATGTTCAAAGGAAGTCTCAGAGTTGTTGGAAGAAAATCAGAATACTCATTGTACAGTCATGACTTGGCAACATATGGAGCCGGTTCTACTTTTGACCAAACTCTTGGAAAAGGATTCGTTGAGCTGATGGGGACTACAATCAACAGAAGCTAATAAATTACTAAAAAAGAGGTGAAATGATCAAATATGAATTGTCCAGAATGTGATGCAATAATAAAAATTCCAGACGACGCAAGTGTTGGAGAGATAGTCTCGTGTCCTGATTGTGGAGCAGATTTTGAGATTGCTTCCAAAAATGGCGCCGCATGTGAATTAAAGCATGCTGAGAAAGTAGGCGAAGATTGGGGAGAGTAAATGCCCAAAGTTCGAATTGTGTTCGATAGAGTAAGACTAGAGGAGAAAATGCTCGAGCAAAAAGCAATTGAGCTTGGACACGATACGAAGATGATCGATGCAAAAACTACCCAATTTACCACCGAAAGTAAAAAAAACGATTACGATTTTGGAGATGTCGTTTTAGAAAGATGTGTCAGTTACTTTCGTGGTCTTCATTTTACAGCAGCACTTGAATTTTTAGATATTCCAGTCCTCAACAGAACAGAGGTTGCAAATAATTGTGGGAACAAAATGTTAACCTCACTTCTCTTAAAGAAACACAATGTACCAACACCCAAAACATACTTTTCATTCTCATCTGAGGCAGCAGTAGAGACATTAGATAAAGAAGGATACCCATTGGTGATAAAACCAATCATAGGTAGTTGGGGAAGAGGCGTAATACCTCTAAGAGATAGAGAGACTGCAGACGCAATAATCGAAGTCCGAGAACTAAACGACGGACCATTAGACAGAATTTACTACTTGCAAGAGATGGTGAACCGTCCACCAAGAGATATACGTGCCATATCTGTAGGAGACCAGTTGATTGCTGCAATGTATAGAACCTCTACTGGTGGCTTTAAGACAAACATAGCCCTAGGAGCAGAACCAATTGCATGTGAGATTACAAAGGATCTAGAAGATATTTGTATGAAGGCATCTAAGGCTGTAGGAGGAGGAATTTTAGGTATTGATGTAATGGAAGACGAAAAACGCGGATTTGTCGTTCACGAAGTAAATAACACGGTAGAATTCAAAGGAATGGCAAAAGTTGCCAAGAGAAACATTCCAAAAGAAATGATCGACTATGCAATAAGATATGCTAAACGATAATCGTAACAGTTGAAAAAAATTTTAGAGTTTAAATTATACTATGTTATGGTAGGAGAGTATCAATGAAAGTAGGTGTGGTCGGAGCATCAGGATATGTTGGAGGAGAAATTCTCAGATTACTTGTCAGTCATCCACATGCAGAAATTGCAATGGTTACTTCAAGACAATATGCTGGAGAATACATATCAAGAATTCAACCAGTCTTTGAAGGGATTTACCGATCTGACATTTTCAGAACTCGATTATGATAAATTGACAGACAAGTGTGATCTAGTATTTACTGCAGTGCCACATGGAACTGCAGTCGACATAGTAAAAGCGCTATACGACAGAGGAATGAAAGTTATTGATTTGAGTGCAGATTACAGATTGCACAATGCTGCAGATTATGACAAATGGTATGGTTGGCAACATCCACATCCAGAATTATTATCAAAGTCTGTCTTTGGAGTTCCAGAACTTCACAGAGAGGAGATCAAAAAATCTCAGATTGTATCATGCCCTGGTTGTATGGCAGTAACATCAATACTTGGATTATATCCCTTAATCAAAAAGAATCTAGTAGATACGGAACACATCATTGTAGATTCAAAGATTGGTTCTTCAGGTGCAGGTGCTGGAACTCTTTCAGGAACACATCATGCAATGAGATCAGGTGTAATCAGACCATACAAACCAGCAAAGCATAGACATACTGGAGAGATTGAACAAGAATTATCTCAAGCAGCTGGTACCAAAATTAAAGTGTCAATGAGCCCCCATGCAGTAGATATTGTAAGAGGAATTTTATGTACAAATCATGTATTTCTCAAACAGCCATTAAGTGAGATGGACTTGTGGAAGATATATCGCGAACAATATCAAAACGAGAGATTCGTAAGACTAATCCGTGATAAGAAAGGATTTTACAAATTCCCAGATCCAAAGTTTGTCGTAGGCTCTAACTTCTGCGATGTAGGATTTGATATTGACGAAGATAATAACAGAGTTGTAGTTCTTTCAGCATCAGACAACCTCATGAAGGGCGCAGCAGGTTCTGCTATTCAGAACATGAATGTCATGGCAGGATTCAATGAGTCGGAAGGAATCGCCCAGACTCCGCTAACTCCTGTGTAAAAAAATGATTACAATAAAAATAGGAGGAAGTGTAGTAGATGGTCTTCATCCTACTACTATAACAGACTTGAAAAAAGTTTCAGATAAAGAGAAAATAATTTTGGTACACGGCGGAGGAAAAGAAGTAACTAAAATTTCTGAAGCCTTGGGAAAAGAACAAAAATTCATCGTATCCCCAGGTGGAATCAAAAGTAGATATACGGATAAAGAGACTGCAGAGATATTTACAATGGTCATGTCTGGAAAGATAAACAAAATGATAGTTGGAATGCTTCAAAAACATGGAATTAATGCAGTTGGCCTATCTGGAGTTGACGGAAAGATAATCCAAGCAGAACGAAAAAAGAAACTGATTGTCATGAATGAAAAGGGACGCAAGATGGTAATAGATGGCGGATATACAGGAAAGATACAGGATGTCAATTCAGGGTTGATTCGTTCAATTTTAGACCAAGGATATGTTCCAGTCATATCACCAATAGCAATTAGCGAAGAGTGTGATTTTCTCAATGTCGACGGGGATAGAGCGGCTGCATATGTAGCAGGTAAGATGCAGTCAGATAAGATATTATTTCTTACAAACGTAGACGGATTACTTATGGATGATAAGCTAGTCGAAAAATTATCTCTAGCAGAGGCAAAGGAGATCTTGCCAAAGATTGGATTTGGAATGGAAAAAAAGATACTTGCTGCAACAGAGGCATTAGAGATGGGGGTCAAAGAAGCATTAATTGCAAACGGTAAAAAAGAAAACCCAATATCAACAGCAATAGCTCATGACAAATGTACGGTGATAACAAAATGACTGAAGATCAATTCATGGGAAATATCTACCAGAGATTCCCGGTAACAATTGAACGTGGATTAGGAGCTCATGTATGGGATGCAGATGGAAAAGAGTACATTGATTGCATGGGTGGATACGGTGTTGCACTAGTTGGCCACTGTAATCCAAGAGTAGTAAAAGCAATCAAGGCTCAACTTGACAAAATCATCACAGTACATAGCTCATTATACAACAAGACAAGAGAAGAATTTCTTGAAAAACTGATAAAAATTTCTCCAAAGAGTCTAAGTCAAGTTTATCTAAACAACAGCGGAACAGAAGCAGTAGAAGCTGCAATCAAGTTTGCACGCAAGTTCACTGGAAAGAAGAAAATGGTTGCAATGAACGGATCATATCATGGAAAATCACTAGGTGCACTATCAGTTACATTTAATCAAAAATATCGTAAAGCCTTTGAGCCACTTGTTGATACGGTCAAATTTTCATCATTTGGAGACATTGAAGCATTACGAAATACAGTGGATGCCGATACTGCAATGGTGATAATGGAGCCAATCCAAGGTGAGAGTGGAATCAATGTAGCACCAGATGGATTTTTGCAAGAGGTCAGAAAATTATGCGACGAAAAGGGAATTGTTCTAGTATTTGATGAAATTCAGGCAGGTCTTGGAAGAACTGGAAAAATGTGGGCAAGCGAGCACTGGAATACAGTACCAGACATCATGTGTCTTGCAAAAGGCATTGCAGGCGGCGTGCCAATGGGTGCAACCCTAGTGAGACCAGACATCTTGGCTACAATTAGCAAGGGAGAACAATCATCAACATTTGGAGGCAATCCATTATCATGTGCGGCAGGAATTGGAGCAATCGATGCGTTAACAGAAGACAAGCTAGTTGAGAATGCAGAAAAGAACGGAAAGATATTCAGAGACGGATTAGAAAGACTAAAAGAAAAACACAAGATAATTCGAGAGGTAAGAGGGAAGGGTTTGATGATCGGTGTTGAGATGAAGTTTGAAGTAAAGGACATACTATTTGATGGAATTGCAAATAATCTACTATTGCTTTATTCTGGTAAAAACATACTAAGATTATTACCACCACTAGTGATATCAGAGTCTGACATAAACAAAGCTTTAGAAACTTTAGATATGATAATAACAAAGGAGGAACAGAAAAGAAATGTCTAGAGACAAGACAGATGAAACAATAATTGAAATGCTAAAAAAAGATTCTAGACAGTCCTTTGTCGAGATTGGTGAAAAATTGGGACTATCAGAGTCTGCAGTAAGAAGAAGAGTAAAAAACTTAACAGATGGCGGGACAATCAAGAAATTTACAATTGAGACAGGAGATGCAAATTCTACAAGTGCAATCATTTTGATCTCAGTTGATTCATCAACTGATACATCCAAAGTATCTGCAAAACTTTCTAAACTACATGGAGTGCATACAGTATTTGAGATAACCGGTCAGTATGATATTGCCACTATAATCAGAGCGCCAACAATTACCGACATCAATGTATGCATAGATGAATTACGAAAAGTTCCTGGCGTATTTGACACAAACACCGTAATTATACTACGTACAGTCACATAAAACGAATTTCGTCATAGAGTTTCGAAAACCGCCTAAAATCGTTTTAAAAACAACAAAACTAGACGAATTCTGTACGAATATGTTTATATTCGCAAAACTCAAAGAAAAATGAGATGGACGACGCAAACTATTACGCATACAAGTATAATGAGATGGGTGTCAAGCCAAAAAAAATTAAGATACTTGACAGCACTCTAAGAGAAGGAGAGCAGCATCCTGGAGTTACTTTTTCAAACAAGCAAAGAATACAGATTGCATGGATGCTTGATTATTTTGGAGTTGATCAGATTGAAATTTCACCTGTTGTATCACCTGATCACAAGGAAGCAACAAAGACAATCATCAAACAAGGATTAAAGGCAGACATTGTTGCACATGTTCGCGCATTAAAAGAAGATGTCGATGTAGCAATTGATTGCGATGCAACATGGATGGCAACTTATCTTGGTATTTCTGAAATTCATATGAAAGACAAGCTAAGAATTACAAGAGAGGAGGCATTACGAAGATCAGTTGAAACTGTAGAATATGCAAAAGCACACGGCCTGAAGATGAGATTCACTGTAGAAGATGGATCTAGGGCAGACCCAGAATTTCTAATGCAAGTGTGTAAAGCAATATCTGAAGCAGGTGTTGACAGAATCAGTTTACCAGATACTGTTGGAATAATGAGACCAAATGGAATGTATAATTTTGTAAAGTCAATTCGTGATGAAATAAAGACTCCACTTGATGTGCACTGTCACAATGATATTGGACTTGCTTTGGCAAATGCATTAGCAGGATGCGATGGTGGAGCAGATCAGATTCATACAACAATTGATGGAATTGGAGAGCGAACTGGAATACCAGCACTTGCAGAGACTGCAGTTGCACTGACATACCTATACAATTCTCCAAATAACTTCAGGCTAGATATGCTCATGGATCTCTCAAGACTGATTGAACAGTATACCACCATAGTTCCATACGATTCAAAGCCGATTGTAGGCCCTACTGCTTACAAACATAAAGCAGGAACGCACTTGGCGGCCATTTTGAGAAATCCTGCGGCTTACGAGCCAATCGAGCCCAAGGTAGTAGGAAACAGAAGGAGAATTGTCTTTGGAGAACTTGCAGGAAAGAATGGTGCTGCATATCTCATGTCATTGCTAGGCCTTGAGCAGAACGAAGAACATGCAAAATCAGTAGCAGCAGGTCTGAAGAACCTAAGAATGGGAGACCTTTTAGAGATACCTCTTGATGATAGACTTGAACAAAAGATAATTAATGTCAAAGAACTGAAGGAAAAAACAGGAAAATAATATGAAATGTCTAGAATGTGATGCAAACATCAACCCTCCAAAGGACTCGATGGAAGGAGAGATAGTAACTTGTCCAGATTGTGGTGCAAGTTTTGAACTTGTCAAAGGTTCCGCCGGCTTAGATCTAAAACCAGCACAAACTGTTGGTGAGGACTGGGGCCAGTGAGCTCAGGTTTATCGATTCTCTACGATACCATCCGGTGGGAAGAAAAAGCACTCTTTGATGCCGCAAAAGAAAAAGGCATCGATGTAAAGATGGTAGACTGTAAGAATCTGTTCATTAATTTAGATAAGAGTCCAGAAGACTATGGAACTGTAATACAAAGATGTGTTAGCTACTATCGTAGTCTTCATTCTACTGCAGCTCTTGAAGGAAAAGGAGTTAATGTAATTAATTCTTTGAACACCAGCATATTTGCAGGAAATAAATTATTTACTCACATGCTTTTACTAAAAAAAGGAATACCCACACCATTTAGTGCAGTGGCATTTTCACAAGAAGCCGCATTAGAACTTCTTGACAAGAGGGGATATCCAATGGTCATAAAGCCAACTGTCGGTAGCTGGGGAAGAATGATTGCAATGCTAAAAGACAGAGAAGCAGCTGAGGCCATAATAGAAAGTAGAGAGGCCATGTATCCAATTTATCAAGTATATTATTTGGAAGAATTTGTCAACAGACCCCCTAGAGACATCAGAGCTATAGTTGTAGGAGATAGAGTTGTCGCTGCAATTTACCGTTATTCTGGAGAAGCACAGTGGAAAACAAATATGGCGCTTGGCGGTAGGGCGGAGGAACTAAAAGTTACAAAAGAATTAGAGGATATTTGCATCAAGGCAAAAGAGGCAGTCTATGGACAGATCGTAGGGGTAGATCTGATGGAAAGTAAGGAAAATGGCCTTGTTGTTCACGAAGTTAACAATACAACGGAATACAAAAATACTGTCAGAGTTACTGGCGTAAATATACCAGCAATGATGATTGATTACGCGATGCAGTTGAGAAAATAGAATTGGACTCTTCGATAATAAATACACCAAGGTACGCAGTAAAGACACTAGAGAAGGCTCTAAGACTCTATACACCATCTCTTGCAGAGAAACCACTTGCAGAGTTTTTAGCAGACAAGTGTGATGATTTTGGGTTTGAGGATGTTCGTATAGACGATGTAGGAAATCTAATTGCCACCAAAGGTTCTGGTCATCCAAGGATAATGCTATGTGGACACATGGATACGGTCCCAGGAAAAATCAAGGTAAGAAGTGAAAATGGATTCATTTATGGAAGAGGTGCATCTGATGCCAAGGCACCATTAATTGCAATGCTTCTTGCAACGTCTTCTATTCAAGCTGAGAATAATGGAACA
>CAVRLU010000030.1:0-11010 GCA_963722115.1 uncultured Nitrososphaerota archaeon | reverse complement strand
TGTTTTGTCCTCTACTGGTTCGGTTGGTCTTGCTGTTTGGAGCAGCAGACACCACCCCGCCGACCATTATCGTCGGGTCCAGGCCCGCCTCCATGAATAGTTTGGCGGCCATCCATGTCGTCGTCGTCTTGCCGTGCGCGCCGGCCACGCCGATTGCGCGCGAACCCGCCATGAACGCGGCGAGCATCCGCTGGCGCGTGTAGACCTCCAGCCCCGCCTCATTCGCCCGCCGCAGTTCCGGGTTGTGCGGCGGTATGGCCGACGAATGCACAACGACGTCGACGCCCTCCAGGTGGGCCTCGCCGTGGCCGAGGCTCACGCGCACGCCGAGTTCCTCGAGCCGCTGCGTCATCTTGCCCGCGCGCAGGTCGCAGCCCGAGACTATCGCGCCCTGGTCCAGCGCCATCTGCGCGAGCGCCGATACGCCAATACCGCCTATGCCGATGAAATGGACGTGCTTGCCCCGAAGGTCCATGACGATTCCTTTCACGCGCTCCTAGCCAGCGCCCCTCGCGCATCAGTTCCATTCGGTCCACGGCGCGGGGGGCGGCTTCGGGTATGCCGAGCCGCCGCGCTGCCGCCGCCATCTGCGCCAGGCGCCCTTGGTCCGCAAGCAGTTCCGTCACCCGCCGCGCGAACAGCGCCGGCGTAAGATGGACTGCCGGACCGCCTCGGCTGCCCCCGCCTCCTCCAGGATGCGCGATTTCGCCGTTCCTGGTGGTTGTCCGCCGCGAACGGGTACGGCACGAGCATCAATGGCAGTCCCAGCGCGGTCAGCTCGGCGATGGTCGTCGCGCCCGCCCGCGCCACCACCAAGTCCGCATAGCCGTACAGGTTTCCCATGCGTATTGTGAATACTTGGGCAAATGCACTTGTTGTTGCAAGAGATGCAGTCATCACAACTCCAAGAATTGCGACTAGTGACAAGATTTGGAGTTTGTTTACATTTGGATTCATTTTCGCCGTTTTTACTGTTGCAACTTAATAAAGAATTACTACTTATTGTACAGTAACAAAGTTCTCGAATAATTAAAGTATAACCGCATCAGTTTTTTGACAAATGTTTTGATTCATAGATCTACCGTACAGGAATTCATCTAAATCAAATATTACATTACTACACCTGTAGTTTTTTTCACCATATATTCTCAATGCTTATATCTTTACCACAGAAATCAAGATGAAGATGCATTTTAAGAAAATTCATCTTGCCTTGGCATTATTGATTTTGATACCGTCATTTGTAAACTTGGGAGTTCCTATTTACAATAGAGATTCACCAGAATTATTTGGACTGCCATTTTTCTATTGGTTTCAGACATTTTGGTTATTTGCCTGCACATGCTTCTATTTTGCATATGCTAAACTAATGGAGAAAAAAGCATGATAGGCTGGGATGTAATTCTAGTATTTGTTTCATTATTTATCGTCTTTATAGGATTAGGTTTTTACGGCAAGTACTGGAGAAGAGGGGATCTCAATCATGTCCATGAATGGTCGTTGGGCGGAAGAAGGCTTGGAACAACACTTGTCTTTTTCCTCATTGGGGCAGACTTGTATACGGCATACAGTTTTGTGGCAATCCCATCTGGAGTATTTGCAAAAGGCGCGCTATACTTTTTTGCAATTCCTTATGTGATGCTAACTTTTGCAGTTGCACTGGTTACAATGCCAAAACTTTGGACACTCTCAAGAGAAAAGGGCTACATCACGGCTTCAGATTTTGTAAAAGACAGATTCAGTAGTAGGACATTATCCATAATGATTGCAGTCACAGGAATTGTTGCAGAGCTGCCATACATTGCGCTTCAGATAGTTGGCATGCAGGCAGTATTGACTGTGATGCTGGCAGGCTATGCCAATGCGCAAATGGTTACAGAGATCTCACTTCTTATTGCTTTTGTAATTTTGGCAGCTTTTACATATTCAAGCGGGTTGCGTGGTGCAACTCTGACTGCAATCTTCAAGGATATTCTAGTATGGATAACAGTTATCGTAGTAATAATTGCAGTTCCAATAAGCATAGGAGGATTTGGAAATGCATTCAAGGCTGCCAAGGACAATTATGTTACACTGCCAGATAATCTAGTTCCCGCATATGCAACTTTGATTTTGGGTAGTGCATTGGCCCTATACCTCTACCCCCATGCAATAACAGGAGTCTTGAGTGCTCAAAGTGTTCAAAAGCTTCGCTCCAGTACAGCACTTTTGCCTCTGTACGGAGTTGGACTGGCAATACTTGCACTGATGGGAATACTTGTGTATGCAGTTCCAGGAGCGATGCACTTTTTGTCAGGGTTTCCCGAGAGTTCACGCGGAATACTGGTTGTTCCCTCATTGATCTTGTATTCATTACCAGGCTGGTTTTCAGGAATTGCACTGCTTGGAATTTTTGTCGGAGGTCTTGTCCCTGCCGCAATCATGGCAATGGCACAGGCAAACCTCTTGACGCGAAACATCATCAAAGAGATAAAACCAAATCTTTCAAACAGTTCAGAAATTAGAATAACAAAAATGTCATCGACAGTTTTCAAGTTTGTGGCTCTTGCGTTTGTGTTTTCAGTTCCTGCAACATATGCAATATCACTACAGTTACTTGGAAGCATACTAATTGTTCAGATATTACCCGCGGTATTTTTTGGATTGTATTTAAAATCACTTAGAAAGATTCCATTGATAATAGGTCTGATTGCAGGAATATTTTCTGGCATATACATGCTAGAGATGGCAAACAGTTTTGGTCAATTGACATCATCGCTTTTCAAAACTGCCTTTGGTCCAATATATATCGCAGTAATTGCACTTGCAATCAATCTTGCAATATCATTTGTTGGAAGTGCAGTATTACACAAACGTGCAATTAAAAATCAAACAGGTTAGTTGTAATATAATAAAATGTAGTTGAGTGGTTTACGACTACTCGTATTCCATCAATTTCTTTTCTTCTAACAGTGTATGAAGATTGTGTACTGCACGATAAACTTCTGCTTCTTTCTTAGTTCCAGTACAGACTAGTTTTCCAGAAGCAAAGATAAGAACTACTGAGCGCGGATCAAGCATTCTGTGTATCAGACCAGGAAATTGTTCTGGTTCATACATACTTCTTGGAAGACTTCTTGCTGCCTTTTCCAAGTGAACCTTACCGCCAAGACTGACAGATGCTACAATATTTTGAATTGTAATTTCTGGATTCTTTTTTATTTTTATCTTACCTTTTCTTAGTCTTTGTACTACAGTATTTACTGCATTTACTGCAGCTTCCTCTGATTTGGAACCAGTACAGACCATTTTGCCTGAGCTGAAGATCAGTGTTGCAGTTTTTGGAGA
This sequence comes from uncultured Nitrososphaerota archaeon, assembly GCA_963722115.1. Classification (GTDB taxonomy): domain Archaea; phylum Thermoproteota; class Nitrososphaeria; order Nitrososphaerales; family Nitrosopumilaceae; genus Nitrosotalea. The sequence goes on along the minus strand of CAVRLU010000030.1, from coordinate 7,683 downwards.
TTTCAATCTAAAAACTAGACCTGGAAATTGTTCAGGATGATATTCTACGTCTGGGAATTCTTTTGTAATTGCTACAAGATCAATTTTTTGGTCAACTGATGCAGAGGCTACTACGTTTACAATGTCAACAATCGGTTTTGTTTGCGGCATTTAAATAGAATATAAAGTGGTACCATATATAACCAATTACATAGAAACCGTGACTGTAAAGGTAAAAGATCTTACAGTATGTTTTCAAGATAGAAAATTTTCGATCTAGAAATTGATCGCAGTTTTACAGACTTTTAATCACAAAAAAAACTTGCCATGCAATCAGATCGAGTCAACGCAGAAATATTTTCACGGTATATATTTTGGTAAAAAATTTCTACAATACAAATGCGTTCTAATGGAAATGGATCTGAGGATGACGAGCATTCAAAGACTGCAGAGATATCCAAGATAAAAAAAGAGATTGAAACGGCAGACAAGATATTCTATGATGAACTTGCTAGCAAGTATTTTTTGCTTGACAAATTTAACTTGGAACAACTAAAGGAAATGTGCAACAGTCTACTTGGCAGAGGTCCTGATGTAGAATATCATGAGGATGAACATACAAATAAAATTACAGAACTGCCGCAGTACAAAGAAGATTTCATTCATTTTATCATTGAGGAATTCCAATTCTCTGAAATCAAAGATTATGCATTAAGAAAACACATAGTTACCAGTCATTTTTTTGATACTAGAAAATAAGTTATTTGTTCAATATAGTCAAGTTAAGAAATGAAGTCTTTGTCACATAGCCATCAGATGCACTAATTCCAACCGTATAATTCCCAGGAGCAATTCCACCATCATGAAGAGACAACAAGACTTGTCGGTCATGTGAGAGATCTACTACATCAGATGCAAACCTTACTGTGAGATTTCCTAGTTCAGCAGTTGAGGTAATCGAGCTTGAAGCATTTAGAAGTACAGTGATTAGAAGGGCGCACTCCACCTTGAATTTCCAGATTAATCGTATCATCGGTTTTATTAGAACCAAGTATAATCTCCTTTTTGCTAGGGGTTATTTCAAACGGCACTGGAATATGCCCGTTTATCACTCCAACCTTATCAGTATTCCACTCAGAGAACCATAGGATTTTTTCATCTTGTGGGTCTTCTGAAATGTTAAGAGGATATGTAAGATAACCATCCTTTGGAACTGAAGGAATCGAGTATTCAACTAGTGTTTTATTTTCCAAGTCAAAACACCCAATCTTATTTCCCTGATGTTCATTAAACCACAAAATTTTTGGATTTTCCGCACCACGAATCCAGAAAGGTAACGTTGTGGTATGAAAATTATTTTGCGATGTAGGATATCGAACTAGTTTTCCAGTATCAAGATCATATCTAGTAAGAAAACTTGTTCCATGCTCTGTAAGCCAGACAGAGTTATTGTTTACTAGCAAATCAGTTGGCGATGAAAGCATAGTAGTGTTGTACTGGGGGATGCTTTGAAGTAAGGCAATATTTCTTACAAAATTATTTTCCCGAGTAACTTGATATTGCAAAATTTTTTGAGAATCAATGTTAGTCTGTCCACACCGAGTCATTTTGTAAAAATATACCAGCTGGAGTTGTATTATTGCCAGTTTCAAAAGACGAGATTTTATAGTTACCGTCTTTAGATTTTTCTATCACACCAATTGCATCACCACGCAAAGTGGTAAACCAAATCCCCCCATTCTTGCCAACCTTCATCTGAAAAGGAGCCCCAGAATCAGAATGAAATAGATGAAATGTATCATTTTCAGGCTCTAGACTGCCAAATGGATTGAGTGCCAAGGCCTGCAAACCATATCTTTCCATCATGGTCTTGAACCATAGTCCATACCATGGTCGAATTCTTCCGTACAGTTTCAGGTTTAGAATCATCTCTAATCCCAAAACTGGTGATGGTTCCACTTCCCGGGTCAAGTGAGAGCAGGTTTTGGGAATCAGAAGTCGTTATCCATACAATTCCATGGGTATCCACCAGCAAGGCATTTGGCCTTGAGCCGTCTTGTAAGGAATATTCTTTAACATATGGCACAAATGTATTCATCGTGTTTTTTGTCAAATCACCATTCTGCCAAGAAATCACAAGTACAAAGAGTATGATTACAATTACTGCCACAACTGATACCAAGATTAGTTTTAGGTTCAAATTAGTCCGAGTCTTTTTTGATACCGTCTTTGCATATTAGTCTCTCGAAAATAGAGGCAATATAATATAGGAAATCAAAGTATGAAACTTTGTGAAGAAGCGATTCTATCTTTTTCTACCAATCTATTTCAGTTTCTTTATAGGTCTTGGAATCTACGAAGTAATCCATCCTCCATTTAGTACAGATTCAACTAGAATTGGAAATTATGAGATAAAAATAGAAACTACCCCTCCGGTTCCAGAGACAGGAAAGAACACCAGCATCCATTTCCTAGTTCTTGATGAAAATGCAAGACCTGTAGATAATTTCAGGATGGGGCTTCAAATTTATCATAACGACGATTTAGAAAGACTCGTTTCCACCTGCTGACCACAGTTCAGGGAGATACGATTTAGATTACATATTCCAAGAGTCAGGAAATCATGTAATCAGAGTTGATCTTTTTGATCTTAAGAATGGTGAGATATTATCACATGCGTTCAATGTCGGAGTGCTAAACTTTTACATGAACATGTTTACGTATCTAGTGATAGCAGGATTGACAGGAGCTGCAGGTATCATAATTGCAATAATAATTTTTCAGAAAAAAATAAGCAGGACAAGATAAAAAAATAAGGCATGGTCCTCTTGGCAGAATGCTTGGAGATTACCTCCGTTGAATCAGACGCCATTGCGCGGATTCATGTAAGATTTCTGCCGGACCATGCATCGTCAAGCCATCAACTGTGACTTTACGATCACATTGATATTATAATTACAAGTTATTTAAGAATTTGTATTAATAAATACATCAACATCTAATATATATAAAAATTCCATATTAAAAAAGAGTTTTTTTGAGAATAATTATTCAAGCATGTTCCAAAATCTAGAATATCGAAACAACCCAACCCAACCAGATATGAAACATACAAGAGATAGTACAAACAACAGATACAGATCTCTCTTGCGGTGTGCAAGATCAAGATTTAGGAAAATAAATGCACCCAGTCCTATCAAACCAAAAAAAAGCACCAGCCTGCCAAATCTTTTTAGATTCAATTATTGACACAACCAAGACGGCCAGATATAAAACAGATCTACTGTTGCAATTTCCATGCCAGGATGAATTTTTCACAAGTCTGGAATAAAAAGATCACACCAGTCCGCATTTTTCATAATACTGTTGGTGATATTCTTCTGCCTTGTAAAATTCTGTTGCAGGAACTATCTCAGTTACGATTTTTTTCAAATATTTTCCTGATTTTTCAAGAGCATCTTTTGACTGTCGTGCCTCTCTTTCCTGTTCTAGGGTGTGAAAGAAAATTGCTGATCGGTATTGTTTTCCAACATCGGGACCTTGTCTGTTCAGTGTCGTAGGATCATGATTACTCCAAAAAATATCTAAAAGTTTACCGTATGAGATTATTGACGGATCATATTCTACTTGGATAACTTCTGCATGTCCTGTTGTATCAGTACAGACATCCTCATAAGTTGGACTTTTAACATGCCCTCCCATGTAACCAACACTTGTGGACGTTACACCACTTTTTCTAAAGTCATTTTCGATGCACCAAAAACATCCGGCACCAAATGTAGCTTTCATTACACATGATACGAATTAGTCTAAATTAAATTCTATCGTGAAAGCAGGTAAAGAGAGTTTGCCACATCTTGATCAGAGACTTGGCCCGTCGCCCATTGACACAGCATTGTTTTATCAGGCGTTTGACCCAAATTTTCAGAATCTCCCGAAATAGAGATCACTCCAGTTGAAGCAAGATATTTCATGGTGGCGTATAATTGAGCATTATCAATATCTCCGCCACACCAATATCCCACTAGTCTTTTTGTCCACGAAGGAATTTGATTTTGGCTTGGGACCACGTTGACTACAAATGACTTTATCACAGAATTTCCATTTTGATCTTTAGCAGCACATGTGACTGTTGTTTTTCCCATCATGAAAAACGAACCAGGTGCAGGATCACAAATTGGCGAATTGTACCCATACAATACGGCAGAATTTGTATAGTTGACATTTGCTCCTATAGAATTGGTTGCATGAATAGTCAATAATGGCGCAACCAAGTGTGAGACAGTATGTTGCGTCATAATACCCATCGAACCTACCGTTACAAACACGCTGGACGGGAATCCGTGGTCATTAAATCTAAACTCAAGGGTAGATCCCATCTCTATTGGATAACCATCTACTTGGGTGGGCATCTTCACAGTAACCTCAAACATGTTGGTATCAGGGCCTGTTTCTCGCAATGTATACGGATTGGTTTGAAAAGCAGGGTCTGCCAGTGTGGTTTGGAGTCCACCATCATGAAACTCAATCATGTCAAGTGGAATATCGTCAGGGCGAAAAGAATCCAGGTTATAATCCGGAGCATAGATACTGAGTTTGAAATAATTACCTAGTCTAACATTTGAAGTAGAACTAGATACAGGACTTGATGGCGTACTGGCAAGAACCTTGGATTGAGTCTGCGTAGTCGGGTTTCCAGAATAATCTGCGCGTTGATGATATGTCATAACTACAACATCGCCATCTTGCAATGGTTTTCCATTAACAGAGTCTGGCAATGTAAGCTGAACTTGAAAAGTTCCAGTATCTATTCCAGTTTCTACCATTGCATCAGGCCCAGAGACTGGAACTCCATTTATTGTAAAATCAACTAGGCCCGCTGTTGGGATAGTCATTACTCCACGATGATCAGTTGACAGATTTATGTCCGTAATATAAAAAGTCAAAATGGTTCCAGGTACTGCAGGTTCAGCATAACATAAAGACAGAGGCAACAAAAGCAGAATGAGAAAAAGTCTTTTCATGGCATATCTTGCTCAGACGATTTGAGTTCGCTTATTATTGTATCAGAGTTTTTAATTATAGTCCCTAGAATTTTTCTGACTGAATTAATTTCATCTTCAGATATTCCCCGGTAGATCATTTTTCTTAACTGGAGAACAATCAATATTATCGAGTCTATCGTTGACTCGGATTTTGGCGTAAGAAAAATTCTATTGATTCTTCGATCTTTTGGATCTGCTCTTCTTTGCACCAATCCATTTTGTTCCATTTTATCTATCACTGGAACAAGTGTACTTCCATCAACATAGATCTTGTCAGCAAGTTCCTTTTGGGTGAGTCCGTCTGAGATATTTAATGCAAGTATGACCTTCCAGTGAGCAGGCGTCAAGCCAAGTTGTTTTTTCATCTCAAGCTCTGCCAATCTTTCCTGCGATTTTGAGGCAAGGGCAATTAGCATACCTATACTATCATTGAGGTCCAATTTACGCATAATGAGTATCATATTCACTGGTATACAAATCATTGGTATACCAATAGTTATATACTAACGGGTGAATTAAAAAGATATGAATTCTCAGATGACGCTGAGATATCTAATTCCAGGACTAGCAATAGCACTGGCTTCAACACTTGGAGCAAATCCGCAAAACTTGGCATATGCCATAACCCAGACCCCACTTGAATCCCATACAGTAACAGGCCAGGACTTGAGCAACAATCCCATGGTTGCAAAGATCCTAAGCGAGATAGAATATTCTAAAAAACAAGTAGCATTACTTCAGAAAAATCAACGGGATGCAGCACTTAACGATAAACTCATTGCAGAACAGAGGATAATTACAAAGAATCTCCAAGACAAAGCTCTTCAAATAATGCAGTTAGAGGCAAACCAGACCAGCCCAAATACTGCATTTTCCAAATTCGTGTCCACAGTACAGGACAACAATACAAAACTAGTATTTCTTGACGAATTTGACTTTACTACAAAGAGAATAGCGGCAGGACATGCTGCAATGAAAAAAATACTTGACAACGGTGGAACCTATGAAGAAGCGATTCAAGAATTTTCAAAATATGCCGCAATAAAGCGAGTTGAGATGATTGAGATGAACAAGAATCTCAACATAAAGTATGGCCTTGCAGATGCAAAAACTCAGGCAGATTTTAATTCAGATGGCACTCTCCCAGATGGTTACATCAAAAATCCAACTATAGTGTCAAGCCATGCATAAATATAATTTAAAATCCACATCTAGCGTTCTTTTCATTGTCATACTAGTAATCGGAGTCTTTTCATTTGCACCTTCATCTTATGCTGACCGAGTCATTACACTACAAAAGGTCTCGAATGTAAACGAGACAACATTACTTACCACATTATCTGACGTGTCAGAATATCCCCAAATATTTCCAGACAATGTCAAGTTTGTAAAAATATTAGACAATAACACAAAACTTGTTGAAATGAATGCCGGCATAAATGGCATATTTTTTGACACCCAAGCAATAATCACAACTGATGCAAATGGAAATTACGTTGTTCATGTAGTTTCTGGCGACCTCAAGGGGACCGTTATGACTACCAGCCTAGAGCAGACATGGGGATTTCAAGGTCAAAAAGACGGAGGAACAATAGCAAACATAGCTTTAGACGTAAAAACATCTGGATTTCTCTCTTGGATGATCAACTTTGTTCCAGATGGTTCATTGTCAGATGCACTTGGGTATGGATTTGACAAGTTTGTGCAGCACGTACAGACAACATAATTTTCATTCCATAATAAAGTAAAATACAAAACTGACTATATCATTATTTTTTTAAAAGTTTTGGTTTTAGTTTTGAATTATTTTTTAAAAGTTCAAGTGCAATTGTTTTATTGTTTAATGCCAAGTCAAACTTTTTGTCTATCTTCAATGCAGCGTTAAAACATTTTATTGCATCCTTTAGCAAACCAAGTTCTCCAAGCGACAGACCCTTGTATGCTATTGCTAGTGCATATTTTGGCTGGATTCTTAATGCTTTATCATAACAATCAATTGCATCGTGATATTTTCCAAGCGTGTGCAATGCAGAGCCCTTGTTTACTAGAGCATCCATGTTTTTCTTTTCAATTGTAAGCGCCTCGTCATAACACTTGACTGCTTTAACATGCTTGCCAAGAGTTTGAAGTGTAACGCCCTTGTTAATCAAGGCAGTAATATTTTTGGGATCCTTGAATAAGATAAGATCGTAATATTCTAGTGCAAGAGTGTATTTTCCTTCTTCACATAATTCGTATGCTTCATCAAGAAGGGAAGAATTTTTCATTGTTTTGAGTTAAAAATCTGTAGATATTATTCTTTTAGAAGATTTCATACTGAGCGCATATCAAAGTCCATTATCAGACCTGATAACCAGTATAGTGCACATATTTATCAAGATCGGCGATCATATGATTTGAAAGATCAAAAGTGTGAAAATTGCGGAAAGGCATTAGAAAATTCCCAGTACACACATTGCTCTGACAAGTGCCTATTTGATTCGATTAAGAACAGCAAGCCTTTCACAGCAGAAGATACAAAAGACAATTCGAGTGAAACCAATAGTTATTGATTATTCGTAGATAACATGTCACAAATATATGAAATATGTTCAATTTCTCGACTAGAAAATTAAGAAATTCTAATTCACAACAGTCTTTAACGGCATTTTCTTGCGAA
>CAVRLU010000029.1:0-15764 GCA_963722115.1 uncultured Nitrososphaerota archaeon | reverse complement strand
AAGGAAGAAAATCTAAAGTCAGGAATTACATATCTTGTTATGACACACTTTGGAACTGCTCTTATTTTTGTGTCATTCTTACTTGGATATATTCAGACTGGCAGTTTTAGTTTTGATTCACTACGTGAATCATCTTCTTCATTTCCATTGTTGGTAAAAAATCTCGTATTTGTTTTTGCATTTATTGGATTTGGAGTAAAAGCAGGAATTGTTCCGTTACATACTTGGCTGCCCCATGCACATCCATCCGCTCCAAGTAATGTTTCTGCATTAATGTCTGCAGTTATGATAAAAATGGGAATTTATGGCATAGTTAGGACAGTTTTTGATTTTTCTGGCTTTGGTGCCTCCCCTGACTTTGCGTGGTGGGGAGTCCTCATGGTTGCTATAGGTTCCATATCTGCAGTAAGTGGTGTGCTATATGCAGTGATTGAGCGTGACATAAAACGAGCCCTTGCCTATTCTAGCATAGAAAACATAGGGATAATTCTAATCGGATTAGGACTCTCAGTAGTCTTTGCAGCATATCACCTTGTGGCACTCTCAGTCTTGGCCTTTGTTGCAAGCATGTATCACACCATAAACCATGCAGTCTTCAAGGGATTGCTTTTCATGGGTGCAGGCTCTGTTGTATACGCTACCCATTCTAGAAACATGGAAGATCTTGGTGGAATCATCAAGCAGATGCCATGGACTTCATTGTTATTTCTAATTGGTGCTGTCTCAATAGTTGGATTGCCACCCTTCAACGGTTTTGTAAGCGAGTGGTTGACATTGCAGGCTTTTCTTTCAAGTTATCAGATACCATCAACAATACTACAAATATCTATTGCATTTGCAAGCTTGCCTTTTGCACTCACAATAGGAATTGCATCTGCCACATTTGTCAGATTGTTTGGAATAACATTTCTTTCAAGGGCAAGAAGTACACATGCTCTTAATATTAAAGAAGTTCCACGCAGCATGATTGTGGGAATGGCAGTGTTGGCAGCTGCTTGCATCTTACTTGGAATACTTGCATCTTTAGGAATTTCATTGATAAGTTCTGCATTCCATTTACCTTCGCAACCTTCCAGTCCCTTGGATGGCATAACGTTGCAAAATAATGCAAAGAATTCAGTACATCTCTCCATGCCATTTGTGCTGATATTGTTCTCAGCTATTGCAGTTGGTGCTTTTGGTTTTATTCGAACAATTGGTGGAAAAACCAGCAAGACAATCTATGGAACATGGAATTGTGGATTTGGAAATCTAAATGAAAAAATGGAATATACTGCAACATCATTATCTCAACCAATACGTGCTGTCTTCAAGGTTTTTTTCAAGCCACATAATGTTACAAGCAAGGAATTTTTTGTATCAACAAATCAATACTTGATAAAATCTATCAAATTCAACTCTATAACAAAAAACATCTTTGAGGAAAGCCTATACCAACCAATAATATCTTCTACCCTTAGAGTCTTGGACAAGATACGAAGAATCCAGACGGGAAAAATAAACTCATACTTGCTTTACATAATGATAACCGCAGTCTTACTTCTCTTGTTTGTGAGGTTGAGCCATTAATGCTTAGCCTTGCAGAGATTATAGTTGGAATAGTTCAATCTCTTTTCATCATAGCATTTTCGCCTCTAATGGTTGGAATAATGAACAAAACCAAGGCAAGAACACAGAAAAGAATCGGTTCAAGCGTATTTCAGCCCTATTATGACATCATAAAACTTGTACGCAAAGACGAGGTGGTATCAGATCAGAGTTCGTGGATCTTTAGATCATCACCATGGATTAACTTTGTAGCTATAGGTACTGCGGCATTTTTTATCCCCATATTTCTTTCATATTCGCCATTTGGATTGGTAGGAGATATACTGCTAGTCATTGGCCTATTTGCCCTTGCTAGATTTTTTACAATGTTGGCAAGTCTTGATGTATCTAGTTCCTTTGGTGGATTTGGAAGTAGTAGGGAGATGATGATGTCTATGCTTTTGGAACCTGCATTGTTTCTTACAATATTTGTTGTATCTCTCACATATGGAGGAACAAACATCAGTGGAATAGTAACCGCATCTGCGGATTCTTCATTGGTTTCCCACCCACAACTAATCTTTGCATTGATTGCAATGTTTGTAATTACACTGGGTGAAACGGGCAGATTACCATTTGGTAACCCAGCAACACATCTTGAACTTACCATGATTCATGAGGCAATGGTTCTAGAATATTCAGGCAAGAGTCTAGCTCTCATAGAATGGTCATCGGCAATAAAGCAACTCATACTATTATCGTTAATTATCAACATCTTTGTCCCATGGGGAATCTCTTCATCTGTATCAGCACCATTACTTACAACAGGACTGCTATTGTTTATCGTAAAAGTTTCATTACTTGCTGTATCTATTGCATTGCTAGAATCAAGAGTTGCCAGGTGGCGTCTTTTTAGATTGCCAGATTTGATTGCAATGGCAATTGCTAGTTCCATGATCGGAGTTGTTTTTTTCTATCTCTAGTTGATAATTATGGACACAAATCAACTCATGATATTTTCTGGTGCAATTCTCCTCATTGCTACCTTTGGTATTGTCACAAGGCGTGGATTTGCTGACTGGCTTGGTGCATATCGATATCAATCAATTGCTCTTGCAGCAGTGACTGCCCTAATTGCATATGTAACAGGGGTTTGGGAGATCTATGTTGCTGCAGGTCTTACCCTTGTAATAAAATCAATAATAATTCCCAAAGTCTTACTTTACGTAACAAGAAATCTTGAGATAGAATTCAAAGTAGAAACAAATCCATACGTAAGTCTTAGGGCATCAGTAATAATTTCCGCATTTCTTGTTGCGTTGTCATATTTTTTAACACAGCAAATACCGTTCAAGTCAGATCCAATAGTAAGCACTTACTTGCCAATATCTATCGCATTATTTCTCATAGGTCTTTTTGTAATTGTAAACAGGAGATCTGCACTCAATCAAGTAGTCGGTCTTTTGATAATAGAAAATGGACTCTTTCTTTTCACCCTAACATTGACACATGGCATATCACTCATCATCGAGATGGGCATTTTTGCAGACATATTGGTTGGAATCATAATTTCATCCATATTGCTGCTCAGAATTAGCCGTACATTTGATAGCCTAGATGTGGGAAAACTGCAAAACTTGAGGGATGATTAGATGGAGTTAGCAGATATTTTCAGTGGATCAAATGGTACTATACTTGCACTACTCTTGACTCCAGTTATAGGTGCAATTCTTGTTACTATAGTAAGACAAAAAAGAATATCCGAAATTGTAACAGTATCATCTGCATTTTTGATTCTGATACAGGTATTTTTTATTGTATCCAGAATCATTAGTGAAAAAACAATTACGGCATTTGGCAATACATTTTACATCGATTCATTTGGAGCCATAATACTTTTGCCAATATCTATTGTCGGTTTTGTTTCTGCAATGTATTCTGTAAATTACATGGGAAGACAGTATGACAATGGAATGATAGACATGAAACATATCACAAGATACTATCAAGGATTTAATGTCTTTTTGTTGACCATGCTTATTGTTCCAATTGCAAACAACATGGGAATAATGTGGGTTACAGTTGAAGCTACCACACTTATTTCTGTTCTTTTGATAATGTTGTATTTCAAACAAAATGCCATCGAGTCGGCATGGAAGTACCTGATAATTGCAACGGTCGGGTTATCTTTTGCCTTGATAGGTATAACATTTTTTTATTATGCAAATATCAATGTGGGAAGTTCAGCAGATGCAATGAACTGGACTGAGATGATGCATAATTCAAAACTCTTTGATCCTAATTTGGTAAAGATTGCATTTGTTTTCATACTGATTGGTTTTGGCACAAAGGCAGGTCTTGCCCCAATGCACACATGGCTCCCAGATGCACATAGTGAGGCACCAACACCAGTTAGTGCATTATTATCTGGGGTTCTCCTGAATTGTGCCTTTTACTGCATAGTACGTTTTCATATCATCAGTAGTAGTACTATAGGCCCTGCATTTTCAAGTCAACTTTTGATAATACTTGCTGTAATATCTGTAGGAATAGCAGCGGCATCCATCTACTTCCAAAAGGACATGAAACGAATGCTTGCCTTTTCCAGCGTAGAACACATGGGCTTGATATCTCTAGGAATTGGATTTGGAGGCCTACTTGGTGTCTATGGTGCTCTGCTTCAGATAATCAATCACGCAATAGTCAAGCCAATGATGTTTTTTACAAGCGGAACAATCACCCAGAAATATGAGACAAAGGCAATTTCAAAAATAACTGGAGTGATCAAGGTGATGCCAGCTACAGGTGTTTTGTTTTTGATTGGAGGACTTGCCTTGGTAGGAATGCCACCATTCAATATTTTCTTGAGCGAGTTTTTGATACTAGGTGCTGGTCTAAAGTCAGGGCAATTCCTTGCCACATCACTTGTCATCATCTTCCTTGTTATCACATTTGCCGTATTTCTTAGACATGTAATCAGGATGGTTTTTGGAAATCCATCTCCAGAAATAAAAAATGATTCCATGGGAAGACTAGCCATAATTCCAGTTGTAATTCTTGGTTCACTTGTATTCATACTTGGAGTATACATCCCAGAACAATTACAGACACTTGTACACAATGCATCTGCCATAATTAATCAAGGAGGATCTACATGAATCAAATTTGGATAGAAAAATACAAAAAAGAAATTCTGGGAAAATTTGAAAATAAGATAGACAAGACAAGGGAAAACTATAATGAACTACATCTTTTTTTGAAGAATCAAAAAGACATACCTGAAATTTGCAATTATATCTATGGCAATTTAGGGACACGGCTTACCACAATGATATGTACTGATGAACGAAAATTAGGAAATGGTTTTGTGATTCGCCATGTTTTTGGAAAAGAAAATGGAGAAGATGTGTTTATTTTTGTCACCTCAAAGATAGATGAATCTATTTTGTCATATCCCAGTATTGCCATGACAATTCCTGCTGCAACTCTTCATGAACGTGAGATACACGATATGTTTGGAATTGTGCCAATTGATAATCCTGATACTAGGCCACTTGTTTTACACGAGCATTGGGACAAAAACATATTTCCTCTGAGAAAGGATTTTGATCTAAATACAAAGATCCCAAGACAAGAAAGGGAATATCCATTTCTCAAGGTGCAGGGGGAGGGAATTTGTGAGATACCTGTAGGGCCAGTTCATGCTGGAATCATAGAGCCTGGTCATTTTCGGTTTAGTGTTATGGGGGAAAACATAATCAATCTTGAGACACGCCTATTTTATGCTCACAAGGGAATAGAAAAACTCGCAGAGTCCATGAAAATTGACGATGTTCTGCTTTTATCTGAGCGTATTGCAGGTGATGAATCAATTGCAAATTCTACTGCTTTCTGCCAATCAATAGAAAAGATTGCCAGTGTTACAATCCCACGGAGAGCTCAGCAGATAAGAACAATCTTTGGAGAATTGGAAAGACTTTACAATCACATGGGGTCATTGGCAGGAATTTCAATGGATGTTGGTTTTCCATATGGTTCCTCAAGACTTAACATACTCAAAGAGAGACTGATGAAGCTAAACGAATTACTCAGTGGAAGTAGAATTCTTTTTGGAGTTAACAGAATTGGTGGAGTACGATGCAATATTGCAGATGAAGGTAAAAAAATAATCACAGAATCAATGGATTCCATTTTGTCTGACTTTGAAAATATTATAACTCTTCTCAAATCAAAATCATCCTTTATTGACAGACTAAAAGATACTGGAATAATACCAAAGCGAGCTGCACAAGATCTTGGACTGGTAGGAGTTGCAGCAAGATGTATTGGAATAGATATTGATACAAGACGTGATCATCCATACTCTGCATATTTACTGCATAGGAAAGAAACCCCGCAAGAGGTAATGCAACATGAGATATCAATGCAAAAAAGAAACGGAGATGTTTTGACAAGATTTGAAGTTAGAGTGCAAGAGGTACGAGAGTCATTTGATATCATAAGAGCATCTCTCAATTTAGAAAATGATAATTTGTACGTCAATATGCCACAAAATCTAGAACCATTCAGATCTGCTCTAGGATATGCAGAGTCACACAGAGGGCAAACAGTTCACTGGGTTATGACAGGGGAAAATAATTCCATATTCAGATACAAGGTAAGAACAGCGTCATTTTTCAACTGGCCCATAATTGAGCAAGCTGTTCTAAATGATATTGTTCCAGATTTTCCATTGGTCAACAAAAGCCTAGACTTGTCATATTCGGGGAATGACCTATGAAGAAAAAATCTGATAAGGAAATACTGGGAAATGGCATTGAAACAGTCAGGGACATGGATGATCTATCTATTTCACCAAATTACAGGGGCAGTATTTCATTTAATGTAGAGTCTTTCGTTGGAAATGAAGAATCAATTTTAAATTCATGCCCCACAAGAGCGTTATCTGCAACCAAAGATGATGAACAAACAACAATCGCAGTAGACCATGGTAAATGCATAATGTGTGGATATTGTAATCAGGTAGCACCAGAATTTATTACGATTCGAAGCAAACCTGCATCTCCAGTTAAAATCAAAAACCAGTTATCAGAATATTCCAATTCTCAGATTCAGTCTGAAAAATCATTTGAAGAAGTTGGAAATGAACTCAGAGAAAAAATAAAAAAAATGTTTGGGCGTTCCCTTACAATACGTGAAGTTGATGCAGGATCATGCAATGGTTGTGAAATAGAAATTACCGCTCTTAATAATCCAATATATGACATTGAAAGATTTGGAATTCATTTTGTTGCATCACCAAGACATGCAGATGTCTTACTGGTGACAGGACCTGCTTCAAAAAATATGGAAATTGCTCTACTGCGAACCTATGAAGCAACACCTGGTCCTAAAATTGTAATTGCTGTAGGTGCTTGTGCATGTAGTGGTGGCATATTTGGCGATACATATGCAACAACAGGTGGCATTGACAAGGTTGTTCCTGTTGATGTCTACATTCCAGGATGTCCACCAAGACCAGAAGTGTTGATTCAAGGATTATTGTTAGCTGTTGATAGGATAATTACAAATGGAAGTTAAGGTGATTTACTGTTCAACCTGTAAGAAAAAACTAGGCAGATATAACGAGAAATATTTTTCCAATGATCGATTAAATGCAATTATTGCTAATAATCACACTAAATGCATACGTGAAGGACACATTTTGACAATTTTAAGACCGTAGAACCTAAGATGTATCTTTAATTAGAAAAAATTCTACCAATTGAAGATTCTACTTTGCACTTTGATCCATCTGAATCATTCCAAAGATGTTTCCTTCTGTATCCATGCATGTTGCAAAATATCCTACTCCTGGAATCGGCATCTTTGGTATGAGTATCTGACCGCCTTTTGATGCAATTTTACTCGTATATTCATCAAGGGATGGCACCTCTATGGTATTTGTCATGCCTATCTGTCCTGGCATTCTTCTTGCAAGGCCACCATTAATTCCAGGCTGATTACTCTCACCAGTCTTTACCATCCAATATTCCATAGGACCGTCCCACTTGTCAAATTTCCATCCAAATACTTCAGAATAGAACTTTTGTGCACGTTCCGGGTCATCTGAGGGAATGTCAAAATGTGTAATTCGCGGCATTGCTCCATTATAATTTTAATATTATTTAAATCTCAAAAGCTAAACTGACTAGATTTTGTTATTTTATGTTGTGCATAGCTTTGAGATCTTTTGCAAATGGCTCCAAACTTTCAGGAATTGCAATCTCTATGATATCCTTTAATGATAAATTCATGCTCTTTTTCTTGTTCCACACTTCCGAGTTAAACTCCATAATTTCTTTTGTATATTTTGTCCAGTCTTCATGTCCTTCTGGTTCTACAAATTTTTCATGGTGTATTGTTTTCTGCGAATAGAGATTTTGCCATAAATAATCTGTGATAAATGGAGTAATTGGTGCAAGCAATGTCAGAACTGAAGACAGTACTTTATGTAGTGTAAAGATTGCCCCGTCTCGCTCTTCTTCTGTAAAGTCAGAGCTGTACGCTCTTCCCTTTACCATTTCAATATAATGCGCTGCAAACAAATTCCATGTAAATTCTCTTAGCGCAGTAGCTGGAATAAAGAAATTGTATTCGCTATATCCTTTCTTGCATTCTAAAATTACTTTGTCAAGTTCAGAGAGTACCCACTTGTCAGAAGGACTGGGCTTGCCAGATTTTACTATAGAAAATCCAGAAAGAAATCTTGAAACATTCCAAAGCTTACTTAGGAATTTCTTTGTAGTTTCAATTTTTTGCTCAGAGCATCTAAAGTCATATCCCACGTTTATCTCACTTGCACTCCAGAATCGAAAAGTATCTGCACCAAACTTTTGGATTATTGGCAAAGGATCAATTACATTTCCTTTGCTTTTGCTCATCTTTGCACCATGTTCGTCCACTCCATATCCCATAATCCATGCATCACTCCATGGGGTCTTGCCAGTGAGTTTCTCACATCGTAATATTGTATAGTACAGCCACGTACGCACGATATCCTTTGACTGTGGGCGTATCGTAGTAGGATATGTTTTGTTAAAAAACGCCTCATCTTGCTTGTATTTTGTTATATACAGAGGCGATATAGAAGAGTCCATCCAGGTATCAAATGTACGCTGCTCTCCTACAAATTCCGTAGAATCACACTTGGTACATTTTGTTATAGGGCTGGAATCCTTCCAAGGTCTGTAATATTTTCCAGGTTCAGGAACATGTGGTTCATTGCATTTTTTGCAATACCATATTGGTATCTCAGTTCCATAGAATCTTCTTCTGGATATTGGCCAATCAATTGATATTGATTCAAGCCAGTTCATCAAGATCTGCTTGTGCATTGGGGGATGGAAATTAATTTTTGATCCAAGCTCCTTTATCTTCTCAACTGAGTCTTTTTGTTTTAGATAATATTCCTCCATTGATATAATTTCAATTGCAGTCTTGCTTCTCTCCGATATTGGAGTTCTGTGATTGATGTTGTCAATCTTTTCAACAAAGCCTTGGTTTGTCAGATCTTCAATTATTTTTTCTCGTGCTTGTTTTACTTTAAGACCTGCATATGCTCCAGCAACTTCTTTCATTCTCCCATTCATGCCTACTGCAGCAATTTCTTCAAGTTTTAGATCTCGAAATAGTGCAACGTCATTTTGATCACCATCACTACAAACCATTACAGCACCAGAGCCAAATTCTTTTTCGGCAGATGGATGTGCCCTTATCTCAACTTCTCTGTTTATCAAAGGAATGATTACTTTTTTTCCAATAACATCTGTATATCTTTCATCTTCTGGATTTACAATTATGGTCTGACATGCACATAATAATTCAGGTCTAGTACTTGCTATTACAATAATTCTTTCAGGATCTTTTACTTTGAATTTCATGTGGACTAGTTTTGTAGGAATATCTTCGTAAACTATCTCGGCATCTGCTATGGTAGTACCTGTTACCCAATCATAGTTGTTGGGCCTGTTTGCAAGATAGATCTGTCCTTGTTTCCACATGTCAATAAACGTGGACTGGGTAAGAGTACGATATTTCTCAGAATCTGTTCTGTAATATTCTGCAAAATTGCCACTCAAGCCAAGACTCTTCATTATCTGAATCATTTCTGCCTCTAAATCATCAAGCGCTGTCTCACATAGTTTGAGAAACTCTGCCCTGTCTGTCTCATGCATTCTAATTCCATGCTTTTTCTCTGTGTACATCTCAACAGGAAGGCCGTTTCTGTCAATTCCTATTGGAAATAGAACATTCTTTCCTGACATTCTTGCAGTTCTTGCAATCATGTCTATCTGTGCATAATGAGAAGCTGCTCCAATGTGCCATGGTCTTCCAGATGGATATGGCGGTGGAGTATCAATTACAAAGACATCTCCCTCTGGCTTGAAATCGTAAATGCGAGTTTCTTCCCATTGTTTTAGTATCTGTTTTTCAATCTCGGGATTCCAAGCAGTTTCCTTGATAGTTGGTTCCATGTCCTAAATCTTTGAGATCTGTGATATTATATGGGCTCCCTTGTTATAGCCCTCATAAATATAGACACCTACTGCTTCGATATTTTTTGGCATCTTTGGAACTAGCAGTTTGATTAATTCTGTGGACAGATTTTCTACTGTTGCCTCTCCTCTCAAAAGATAAGTTGTATGTTTTGGAACCTGGAGATCAAATCGTCCCTTTGGACCATCAAATGCAATTCTATAATGTTCCGCATCTTCTTTTATCAAGTATTTTTCATTGATGAAAAACTTATGATCCATAATTGCAATTACTTCTTTGATTATCTTCTTTGCATCTCCAAAGTCCATTAGCAAATTGTTTTTCATCTCTCCAACTAGTTCTACAGTTACAGATGATGTGTGGCCGTGTAATATTGAACACTTTTCAACTAGAGGTAAAATGTGTGCATAATCAAACGCAAATGAAGGATCTTCCATGAATATAGATCCTGTCTGCACCTCTTGAGTCTTGTAAAGTATGATATCTTGCAGTTCTGAAAGTCTTGCTGCAAACTTGGGATGACCCATTGCTATAATTTTCATATCTGTTAATTCTTGCTTGAGTTCCTTGTACTTTGTAATATCACTTTCAACATCAATTACTTCGATTATTCCCTTGTCTGTCTTGAAATCCACGTTTATTTTGTTACCATTTTTTAGAGTGATACTATAATCATACTGATATTCTATTTGCAAAAATTCCAACATCTGAGCTATTGAGAGCTCAGTTCTGCTTCTCAAAAGATTTCCTTTTCCATCAATATACTTAAAATCCGAATCCATGATTGCAGAGCCAGTTGACATTTGAAAAATTGTGCCTAGTCCGTATATAAATTCTGTACAGGTAGAAAAGTGACAGTTCTTACTTTTTGAGTGAATTTAGAGTCCTTGCAAGGACAATGTCATTTTGTGTAATTCCACCAGCATCATGTGTTACCAAATCTACTGAAATCTTGTTGTATACGTTAAACCATTCTGGATGGTGATTCATTTTTTCTATGTGAATTGCAGCTCTTGCCATAAAACCAAAGGCCTCGATAAAGTCATCAAACACAAAATCCTTGTGTAATTTTCCATTTACAACACTCCATCCTGATAATCCGGACAATTCTGTTTTAATTTGTTCGTCAGACAGCCTCATCATTTACGTTATTTTTTAAAGAATCCTATATTTAACTCTCAAAACGAGTCCACTATAGAATGGTCGATGTAACTAGATTATCAGGACTTGAAAAAGAACTGTATGAAATTATGGTACAATCCTTGGAAAGTGTAAAAGAATCAAAAACTGTAGGAATTTCTTTTTCAGGTGGAGTAGACAGCTCACTTTTAGCAAAAATTGCAAAAGATCTTGGCTATGATATCATACTTTTAACAATGGGTTTTGAAGATTCACACGATGTCGAGTTTTCAAAAACTATGGCAAAAACACTTGGAATACGACATGAAATCGAACTCATGTCTGAAAAAACATTCTCAGATGTGGCAAGAAAAATTTCGGACATGATTAACGTTGACAATCTATCTTGGAATGAAAACTGTATTGCATTTTATTATGTTGCAAAACTTGCAAAAAAGCACAATATCTACCAAAGTCATAACTGCTAATGGAATAGATGAACTATTTTGCGGTTACAACTCTTATCGAGATTTTATCCCAGAAGGTGAAGAGGCAGTTATTGGATTGATGAAAGAGAAGCTAGACAATGAAATACGCATGATGAAGGTGGTAAATCAAGTCACTTCTAGAGTTTGGAGTCCAGATTGTCCAGCCTTTTCTATCTGAGCAATTCATAGAGTTTGCAAAAACAGTTCCATTGGAGCATAAAATAAAGGACAAGGATGATTTAATGAGAAAACACATTGTTCGAAAATTGGCTTTATCTGTTGGGGTTCCAGAAGAGTCTGCACTAAAACAAAAGAAAGCCATGCAGTATGGTTCTTTAATTCACAAAAATTTCTTAAAAGTCAAGAAAACTTGGAACATGAACTTTTAACTTTTCTTGATACATTTTGAATTATGTCAAATGATGCACCTAGGTGATTTTCAGGAACGAAAATTTTGCCAATCTCATTGTCAGTCAAGTGAGATGAGATTGCCTCATCGTTTCTTACTGCATCTCTAAAGTCTGTTCCTTCTGAAGATGATGCAAATGCTACCCTCTGAATGTCTCTATATGCCTCAAATCTTGGAACTCCTTTTTGGATTAATGCGTCAAGTACAAATTCTGCAAAGATTTGGCCTCTTGTAACTTCCAGATTTCCTCTAATCTTGTCTTCGTTGACAAATATGGAACTGAGAATTTTTGTCATGGCTTCAAGCATTTCATCTAAAAGTATTGCAGTGGTTGGAAGAATGAATCTCTCGTTTGCAGAGTTGGACAAGTCTCTTTCATGCCATAATGGAATGTTTTCAAAGGCTACTGAGATCTGACTGCGTAATAATTTTGAAAGCGATGTTACACGTTCACTTTTTACTGGATTTCTCTTGACTGGAACTGCACTACTTCCCATCTGACCTTTTTTGAAGGGTTCAGCAACTTCGCCTATCTCAGTTCTCTGGAGATTACGGATTTCAACAGCAATTTTTTCAAGTGTTGAGCCAATCAGTGCCATGGCGAAAATATATTCTGCATATCTTTCGCGTGGAACGACTTGAGTTGTAACATCTGCAGGAAAGAGTTCAAGTCTCTTTGCTACTCTTCTTTGTACTTCCAAAGCTTTTGAACCCATAAGAGAGCCTGTCCCTACAACACCAAGTGTCTTACAAATCAAAATTCTCTTCTTTACTTCCTCTATTCTTTCTACATGCTTTGACATCTCAAGTGCCCAGTTGGCAAATTTCAAACCAAATGAAATTATGCTTGCATGCTGACCGTGAGTTCTTCCAACTGCTGGAAGGCCTTTGTATTTTACGGCCTTATCCGCAAGGATTATGGCTAATCTTGCTACCTTTGGTTCTACAATGCGAAGAGTATCGCGGAATTGTAATGAATTACTTGTATCTACTAGATCGTTACTTGTCAAACCATAATGTACCCAGGGTTTGGCAGATGTTTTACATATCTCACTTAACGCCTCAACAAGAGCTGCAGTATCATGATCACTTTTTGCTTCTAGTTGTTTGACTCTGTTTACTGAAATTTTTCCAGACCTTGCCATCTTTGATATATTCAGAGCTGCATCTTTTGGAATCATCCTGATTTCTGACTGGGATGTGGCTACTGCTGCCTCAATTTCTAATTGATATGAGATCTTTTTTTGGTCATCAAAAATCTCTTTCATCTGCTCAGTACCATAACGACCTCCATCAATTGGAAGAATTGGCATGTATGTGATCAATTGATCATGGAAAATAAATCTACTTGTACCAAACTGAGATCAAGATCGACACTTTTTTTTATACTCGTGGGCAAACTAAATCTATGAATTCTGACAAAAAGCCAGAAAAAAAGAACTTGATACAAGACAAAGTTTTCAACAATAAACAAGACAACACGGACCTACTTGAAGGCAAAACATTACATGACTTGTACAGACATACCACCAAACTGATTAAATGACTGATTAGAAATCGCATACTCATGATTTAAATTGTGCGCGGGTACCTTTTTTCGCAGAAAGAGATGTCCTCACTAATTCCAAAGAAAATTCGAGAGATGGAATATCGTATTGAAGCTGATCCATCAAAAGGTATGAAAGTTCCAGTTACGATTTATGCTGATGAAAAATTACTACAAAAAATGCTTACAGACAGAACAATTCAACAAGCAGTTAACGTATCTACTATACCTGGAGTGTTAAAACATGTTGTAGTTCTTCCAGATGGTCACGAAGGTTATGGATTTCCTGTTGGTGGTGTACTTTCAATCTTTTTTTTTAACTTCATCAATTGTATATAATGCCTGCATAATTATATTCCTCCTTTGTTTAAAATTTTCTGCAGATCCTGTTGCGACAACGGAATATTTTGTGTTTTTTTAAAGAACTCTTTCAGTTCATTAACTGCTTTTTTTACCGAGTCAGGCGATGCATCATGTTTTACATTCAGTAATAGCCTGCTAAGCAGTATTTTCAAGGCAAGAAAATCGAATTTAAATTCGATTTCACCCGTCACTATATCCCGCAAAATTTTTTCCGACACTGTGTCGATATTCATAAAACCTCCGGGGTTTTTAAATGTAATATGTAGAAGGTAATCAATAAATAATGAATGAAGAGTTTATGTTCATTATTATTTGATTAATTACGAGGATATCATAAAATGGGAAAAAGTCAAACTAAATAAGGGGATTTGATGAAGAAGCAATTATTGAATAATTTAAAATATTATTCCCAGATTTTTGAGTCAGTATTTATTTCTTTTGCAATCTTACTTAAAATAATTCCGCGTTTTTCAAGATCGCTGAAGGTAGATGTTTTACTATATAAAATATTCCCGTTCTGAGTATCAGTGACATTTATATTAATAATATATTTGTCGCCAAGTTTTGTGATCCTGCCGAGAAGCTGGCGGTTAATGTTTTTATCATTTCGGTTTTTTGAAATACTAAAGACCCTGTCTTTACCTTTCTGAGTTTGCAGATTTTTTAACAGAATATTTGTCATTTCATCGGACAGGGTTTCACCAACATCATAAGGCTTAATATCAACAATACCGAGTCTTGTTTTGAAATTTATTTTTGATCGTTCAGTATAACTGCTTGTATAATTTTCATCCTTGGCAGGATTTTTATCAGAAATTTTTTCTTCTGATTTTTTATTCCCGATATAGGTATCGGATATAATTTCTGATGATGGTTTTTCTGAATTATATGTAACAGCAGATGTTTTATATATAGTAGGTAATATGGCTTTATTATGCCAAAAACAATTCCTGTTATCAGGAGACATGAAAATATAGCAGATATTATAATCAGTATTATCTTTGAAGATGCTACAGAAAGATTAAGCCCGAAAACCCTCGCATTATAATAAATTGAAATAGTAAATTTGTAAAATATATTAAGGCTGTTTACGGATTTCAGGCAGGACTTTACAGATTGTTTTTTAGAGATTGTGACATGTTTCTGGACTAATTCAGGAATATAATCTGAGAATTTATACTTCTCGATTAGCCTTCTGAAAAGATCTAATTCATTCATAAGAGGTCCTCAATGTTTTTAATGCCTCTTCCTTTGAGATTTTCCAGTATTCTTTTGACAAGCTGTGTGTATCGGTATTGTATCATTCTTTTTGTTACGCCCAGTAACCTGGCTACATAGGAATAACTGTAATTATTGTAGGCAATGAGCTGGATTATCTGCATATCCTGCTCATCATGAATTTCTTCCTTTATGGCGGCTTCAATTGTAAGCCTCGCATCCCTGAAGCCGTTAACAAATGTTAAGCTGATATCCTGAAACACATCATCAATATTCACATTAGATTTTTTATCCCTGTAATAGTTATAAACTTTATATTTTAATGTACCGAAAAGCCATTTTTTGATATTTTCAATTTCACCAAGATTCTGATGTAATGCAATAAACACTTCCTGACAAATGTCCTCAGCGTCATCCGAGTTTCCGACTTTCGGGTACACAGCATTAAAAACAGTATGATAATACTGGTCGAAAATCTCTATGAATTCGTCGTTTTTTTTCTTTTGCTCAGGTTTCATTATTACTGTACTAATAAATGGAGAAATGTAACAAATTA
>CAVRLU010000028.1:0-31798 GCA_963722115.1 uncultured Nitrososphaerota archaeon | reverse complement strand
TTTCAAAACTTAATTTTGAGAAAAAGATTTTACCAAATAGAACAAAGTCAAGTTATCCTCTTTCGTTTGTATTTGGCTTAGCATTTGCAACAGGTTGGACTCCATGCATAGGACCAATCCTTGGAAGCATTCTAACACTTGCTGCTACCACTCCAAGTCATGCGTTTATCCTACTTCTTAGTTATTCACTTGGTCTTGGGATTCCATTTGTCTTGATAGGAATATTTTTTTCAAGATTTACAGGAATAATCAAATCAATGAGTAAGCATCTCAAATACTATTCAATAATAATGGGTTCACTTATCATCATCTTGGGAGTTTTGGTATATACAAATCAACTAGCTGCCATTGCAAGTTTTCCGTTACTAAATAATCTGCTATTAGGATGATCATGATGAGAAAAGAGATCAAAACCGCAGCAATTGGTGCGATAATCATAATCGCTGCCATTGGAGGAATTAGCGCTTTCTTTACATCACTTGACAAAACAGTCCAGAGTGCAGACAATGGAATACTTTTGGATAAACAAGGACATCAGATAAACAATACAACATATGCTAGCAAGTCAGTTTCATATCCTGATGAAAATAATTATCCATTGGCCCCTGATCTAGTTGGAATTGCAGACTACATCAACACAACTCCAGAAGAATTAAAATCAAAAATGAAAGACAAGGTGGTATTGTATGACTTTTGGACTTATAGTTGCATAAATTGCATCAGAACATTTCCATACCTTAAAGCATGGAATGACAAATATGCTGACAAGGGATTGTTAATCATCGGAGTACATGCACCAGAATTTGAATTTGAAAAAGATCCCAACAATGTAAAAATGGCGGCGCAAAAATATGGCCTGACATATCCAATAGTACTAGACAGTGATCATATGACATGGGATGCATTTTCAAATAGATACTGGCCAGCAGAATACATAACAGATGATTTAGGACATATACGACATACACATTTTGGTGAAGGAGAATATGATCAAACTGAAAAAGTCATTCAACAATTACTTGATCAAAGAGCAAAAAGACTAGGATTAAACATTACAGCAGACCAAAGTCTTGTTAATTTGGAAGCTCATCAATTTTCGGAAATACAAACTCCAGAACTTTATTTTGGTTATGACTTTATGCAAGATAGGAATTATCTTGGAAACCCAGAAGGACTCCAACCAGAGAAAACAGTAAGTTATGCAATCCCATCAGGTTTACAAAATGATCATTTCTACTTGGATGGGCAATGGCAAAATCTCAATGACAGTATGAAGCTAGTATCAGATAATGGAAAGATAGTCCTACCATATTCTGCAAAAGATGTCCATATCGTAGCATCTGGAACTGGAGATAACATACAAGTTCTATTAGATGATAAAGCCGTTACAAGTGATTATGTAGGTCAAGACCTCAAAAATGGAACGGCAAGCATCTCAGATCATAGACTATATAACATAATATCATCAAAGCAACAAGGCTCTCACACAATCACAATCATTGCTCACCCAGGCTTTCAAATCTACACATTTACCTTTGGATAATCAAGATATAATGTTTCTAAATTCGAATTTAGAAATATATTAAACTGTCCATGGTAAGAAGTCGTGTAACCAGAGATTCATGTCACTGCGGTTACATACCAACTAGGAACATGGTTGTTTAAAATAACATTTTCAATCATGGCACAGTATAAAATGAACTTTACAAACAAATGGAACGTACAAAAAGACAGCATATCTCAAAGGGTAATAGACAAGGTAAAACCAGATGCGCCACTAAAGCCCAAGATTGATGAGGCTCAGAAAAAATTACAGTTACAAGTCATAAAATTAGATTCCATTTCAAGAAAATTAAAGGAAAAAGACGATTTTATTTTCAAAAAAGTTGTTGATGCAGTAAGATCACATAACAAGGCATATTCTAACGCTTACGCTACAGAACTACATGAGATTAGAAAGATGAACAACATGGTAACAAATGCAAAATTAGCCATGGAACAAATTCAACTAAGATTAAACACAATATCAGAACTTGGAGATGTCGTAGTGACACTTAGTCCTTGTATGTCAATAATAAAGGGACTTGGAACAGGCCTAAATGGACTAATGCCAGCAGCAGACTCATCCATGGCAGACTTGTCAAACATACTAGGAGAGATAATGTCAGGTGCCTCAGTAAACGGAGATAACAACTTTACTGTGGATACGACAAATTCAGAGACAAACCAAATATTGGAAGAAGCTCAGTCAATCTTAGAAGGACATGTAAGACAGACCCTTCCAGATCTGCCTCCAACATTTGGGTCTACAACTAAAGCGCCAGAGCCTATTTAGAGCGCTTTTTACTCAATTCTACAAAGTGCTTCTTTATTCTAGATATTGTAGGATAGCTATATCCTAGTTTTCTATAATTTGCAATCATCATCTTCCAGTTTTTTAGCCTCCACTGAGCTTGCTCTGAGGTCACAGAATGAATTTCCTTATTGATTATACTCTTTCTTCCAACTTTTAGTACTCCTGCATCTTTTGCAGTCCATCTATTTTTGGCAAAATTTAGCCCCGACAGGATCTCTTCCACAGGCATTTCTGTAAAATATTCCCGGATTTTTCTAACTTGAACATCAGTGAGTTTTTTTGATGTGCGTATCATGATTTCATATATTTCCATATTCGAATTTTGAAACATACTATCTAATTAGTATGGGGGTAAAAACATCTCTGTATTCTGTTTAAAATTTTCAGTAGACAATCAATGAAAGTAAATAATTAAAAATACTGAAATTACTAACACGTGACATGGATGAACTAGACATACCTGCAAACAGAATTCCAAAAAATTCGGTTTACAAGAAAAGAAATTGCGATAAAGAAAAGTGTGGCAAAGAAGGAAATTATTCCTCAAAGAGAGGATACTTTTGTTTGGAACACATACTAGATTATGACATGATGTGTCCCAATGATGACTGTCCAAGAAATGGTCTCGCGATGGATAAACTAGTTTCCGAAATTAAAAAAGACATTAGTGGAGACTTGCATCAGATATTTCTGTGTCAATCCTGTGGTTATAGACACGATCATACCGTGAATGTATAATCCAGATCTAAAAGATCGACAGGTTTGAAAAGAATCCACCAAATTATTCATAATAGTCCACTTGAAACTTAAGATATCACCAACAAGTTATTAGAAACGGCTACCCACAAACTGACCAAGCCTGTAATCGTGAGGGTTTTTGTGATTCTCTCACGATAAAATTACTTTCAGACGCTCCAAAGATAAAAAAATTAGGCTTATCTAATTTTTCTCTACATATTTCATAGAGTCTGGCATAACATTGTTGATGGCTTTAGAGTCTTTCTTACAAAGTTCACATTCGCAAACAAACAATCCCTGTTTACCCATACAATCATGATGTTTTTCTTCAAAGCATTTGTAACATAGAACCATAGGATTCAATTCTTTATGGTAGTATGTCCTATTTCTACCCCCCTATCTTATACTAAACTTGTCAGATCACGCCAATTTTTCAAGTCAAAAAATTGGAAAAAATGGTAATTTCTAAAAATATGGCAATTTTGAAACTTACGCTCAATGGTTCAACCCCCAGTTATTTTCCACCAATTAGGCATAATGCGATTTTTTCAAAAACGGCCAATTTTAGGGGGGGTGTAACACTTGTGCGTACATATGCAAGCCAATGGTCAAAACACCCCCATTACTCAGTAAGAGTTTCATTTTCTTTTATCAGTACGAAGAAAAGCTAAACCCTGGCTTTTTGTTGCAAATTTTCAAGTTTTGAAACGTTCCAAAATATCAACATTGGTGATAGGCATGAAGAATTCCAAAAACTAGGCAGTGCATACCCTAAAACCCCGGGGGTATTTGGACCAAAAGTTGTCAGAAAATGCTCAAAATACAAGGATAAATTCCAGTTGTATTTCTATATTTTTCTCAGATGGTAGATGTCTTTACCATTTCTGGAATTTTTTCTCGGGCTTGTACAATTTCTATCTCCACAGTTTCAATTGGCTCATCCACGACATTTCGTTTAATGGAGAACATCTTGGGTTTATCAAAATCTTTAGTGCAGTCGGGACATGCATAAACCAGAACCCTATATTCATTGGGAGCTTTTGGGTTTGAAAGGCGAGGATAGTAAACTAACCTACCCCCACAATCCACGCAATATCTATTTGCGCGTCTTGTTCTGGCCAATGTGGACCTCCTGCATATACCATCATGATATGATCTGTATTAGATCTATACAGTCTAATAGAATCAACCAAAATGTGATCGCATTACAATATTTCATAACTCGAATTTAGAAATATGCAATATTGAAACCTGTAAATTTTCAGGTCAAGAACTACAGCAATCAAAAAATAATATTTCAGAACTCGAATTTAGAAATATTAAGCGCCGCCCGCCAGACTTGAACTGGCGACCCGCTGGTTAACAGCCAGCTGCTCTACCACGCTGAGCTAGGGCGGCAACAGACTTGTTCGTAGGATAAGCGGATTTATTCTTTGCTGAAATCTATTTTTCGATCTTGTCGAGTTTCTCAAAAAGATAAAGTCCGTCAAGGAAGACTCGATGATCTTTATTTTTGACTTTAGTGTTTTGTTGTAATGCTCCAGCAGTCTGAGATACATCAGTCAAGACTGGACCAGTTATTATCACATCATCACCTTTTGGAACTACTTTGGTATCACCAAATATTCTTGAGACTCTGGCCGCACGTTCACCTTGAAAGTTTTCTACATGAATGTGATCATCTTTTACCTTTACAGTAATTGGAAAGTGTGCATATACAATTTTCATCTTAAATGTATATCCAGTCTGAACTCCTTTTATCAGGGTATTTACAATAGATTCCGCAGTTTTGAATATAGCGTAATCTCTTTTACGATCACCTAGAGATTTTATTATGATATTTTTGCCATCAACTGCCAAGTCCACTGGTATTTTTTTGAAAGTTTTTCTTGTCTTTCCTAGTGGTCCCTGCACATGCAATATTTTGTGACTCACTGATGCTTTTACTGCATCTGGAACTGGAATTGTTACTTCATGTATTTCCTCAACTTGTTTAGTAGACAAATCCTATCAATAGCCCTCCCAAGCCACTCTTTGCTGCCTCATGGTGAGACATTACTCCTTGATTAGTAGTTACAATTAGCATACCACGTGAATATGATGGTAGATACTGTTGTTCCCACTTCGCATAGCCATCTTTCTTTACTTTGAATCTTGGCGTAATTGCACCACATTTTGTAATTTTTGCCAATAATTGTATCTTAAACTTGCCACCTTTTTTATCATCTACATGTTCAAATTCTCCAATGTAGTTATGATGCTGAAGTGTCTTTAGTACGTCGGTTGCAAGTTTTGAGGTAGGTAAAACTAGGCATTCTCCTTTTCTTCTTGCCTCTGTATTGTACAAGGTTACAAACATGTTTGCTAGAATATTAGTTGCTGGCATTTTCTATCACTTAAATTTCCTAAACCCTAAAGAGTTTGCGACTTCTCTAAAACATCGTCTGCAAAGATCTAAATCATATTTTTGAATTACAGCATTATAGTCACCGCATCTCTTACACCATCGGGAACCCTTTCCAAAGGTGTGAACTGTTCTGCCTGTTACTTTGTAATCACGATTCTTCATGTTATACTACCTGAATTCCAAACTCACGGGTTAGAAATGCCTTTGCATCTTCAGCAGTGATGATATGGCCACGTCCTACACTTGCTTTGTGTTTGCTTCTAAATCTAATATTAAAACCTGGTCTTGTAAGTGAAATTGAAATATCCATGCCCAAGATTCCGACTTGTGGATCGTATTTTACTCCTGGAATGTCGATGTGTTCCTTGATACCAAACGAAAGATTACCAAAATTATCAAATGATGATCCTTGGATTTGATTACCCTTTGCTGCAAACAATCTCTTGATAAGCACAATTGCAGGTTCATCTCGTATTGTTACTGCAACTCCAATTGGTTCACCTTTGCGTACCCCCCAATCACGATATGTGGCTTTAGCAGATCTTGTAGATGGTTTTTGTCCCGAGATATGCTGTAGGGCAACCTTTGCTTTTTCAATTGGATCACCAGATTTGCCTACTCCCATATTCAAAACTACTTTAGCAATTGAAATTTTTTTCATTGGAGGTTCTGTTTGTTGTGCCATATCTATCACTGGATTTGTATCACTGGTTTATCTGTACCTATTGCCATTACCAAATCAGATTGGATTTCAATCTGTCTATCACCAAGATCAACATCAGCTCTTTTTGGTAAGACAAATGTTCCAGGTTTTACCTCTATAAGTTTGCCCATACGTCCTGCGTTTACTCCACTAGTAATCATTACTTGAACTCCTTTTTGGAGCGGTATAATATCAAGAATCTTGGTTTTTGGTGTTTCAATCACACATGTATCTCCCACGTTGACCTTTGCATCAGAAATTAGAGTTCGTCCATCATGAAATCCTAATTGAGTTTTTTTACCCGTGATAGTTACCTTTGAAGTGACTTTGAGCAATTTCTTTGTTTTATCAGATGAGTTAATCTTGATTGGCTTCAAGACAGTCAAATCTTTTGGAACAAGTCTGTAAATGTCAGAGACTCCATCCAACTCGATAACATCCATCAAACCAATTCCATGATGAAGTGATTTTCTTACAATACCATCTACCTTGACTTTTCCTCCATATATGACAGATTTTGCTTCTCTTAGCGATGTAGCAAGTTTTAGTGTATCACGGAGAAATACAGCAGTCGGGATAGACACATCTTTTTTATGACCACCTGGTTTTACTGTGACAACAAATCTTTTGTCTTTTCTTGTAATGCCCCAGAAAAGTGGAGCCATTTGTCTTTTTAGTTTTTTACTTCCAGAAATGCTAACCATTACTTATTCCCCTTTGGTTTTTCAGTTTGTGATTTATCCTTTTTATCAGTCATTTTAGTATCCTTGGTCTTTTCTTTGGCAACCTCTTTTTGTTCTTTTGGTTTTGTCTCTTGTAGTTTTGCCTCTTTTGGTTTTACAGTTTTTGGTTCAGGGGTAGTTACAGGCTTTGGAGTCTTTGTTTTTTGTCCCTCTAGTCTGTTTTGTCTCCATTTGTCTTCAAGGTTCAATGAGGTAATAACCACATTTGATGGATGAATGTAAATGTCAACATTTCCGCCTTTGAGTTTTTCACGTTTTATTCCCTCTATAGCAATTCCTCTTTTCTCTGTAGAAACACGAGTAACTTTACCTTCAATGCCTTTGAATTCACCACGTAATACCTTAACATTATCACCTTCAATAACACGCATACTTTTACAATGATGTTTTTCTTTAAGATCTTTAGAAAGGTGAGAACCAAGTTGTTTGCTAAGCAAGTGTTTTGATGCAGTGTAAAGCATTCTTTTTCGGATTGTTGTCGGCTTCATATTATACCACCATAGATGCCAAGTTTGCAATTCTTGGATACTTTTCAGCTGCCTCGACTGCTACTGGTCCCTTGATTTCCGTACCTTTGATTTCACCCTCTGGTGTTACAAGTACTGCGGCATTATCTTCAAATGTTACACGTGTTCCATTCAATCTTCTTACTGCATATTTTTGTCTAACAATAACTGCACCAAATATTTGTCCTCTAAGTTCACCAGGGCCTTTCTTCACTACAACGTTACAAAAGTCACCAACAGCTGCTGCAGGATAACGAGCAACTCTAGTCTTTGTTTTTTGAACCATTACAATTTCTAGAATCTTTGCACCAGTATTATCGGCACAGACTACTTGAGCTCCTAATGGAAGTGCTCTTGTAACATATGGTCTGAATTCTTGAACTCCTTTTGCGGATACTGCACGACTTTTTGTTTGGGCCATTATGATACTACCTCAACTACAACAAAAGAGACACTTTTTGAAATTGGTCTGCATTCAGCGGTAAGAACAATGTCACCCTCTTTTACATCAATACACTGAGGTCTATGGGCATGTAACTTGCTTTGACTTCTTGCATATCTCTTTAACTTGATATCAAATCTTGGAAATTCTTGCTGTACTACAACAGTTCTTGGAGCTTTAGCACTAACTACTTTTCCTTGAACTAGTTTACCTCTAACACTTAGAACTCCGTGAAACGGACATAGATCATCGCTGCACTCTGATTTTGGCGCTTTGACTTGTAAGCCTATATTTCTGGTCATGCTTTTACTCCCATTCTTTCATATGATTCTTTTTGCAATTGATTTTCCATCTACAATAGAAGATACTCCATTCAGATTGAATTTCCACATGGAATCTACTTTTGGACATGTGTTTTATGCCAGTTGAAGTTTTAATAGTAAACATAGATTTAGTTTCATCAATTATTTTTCCATGCAATCCTACCACTTGAGAATTATTAGATTCTAAAATAGTGGTTTCAAGTCCGATTAATTCATGACGTGTAATATTTTCAGCGGTAATCATTTGGTTTTCATCTCATTTAATCTAGTTAATACTCTTGCGATGTCTCTTCGAAGTGGTTTTACTTTTCCACTATCTTTTCGCAAGGTTCCCTTGGATGCCTCTATTTTTAATTTAGTCAGCTCTGAACGTAGTTGACCTAGTCTATCCTTAAGATCAGTCTCGTTAAATTCTCTTACAGTCTTCATCTTTATTCGAGCCATTACTTGAGCTCCTCTTCTACCTCTTCAAAGGTTTCCACTTTTTCGATCAATTTTTCTTCCAACTCAATTACTTCACTTTCTGTACGTGGCTTTGTTGGATCAATTTGTGCTTCCTCTACAATTTCAATCTCCAATGGTACTTCCTCAACTATTGGTTTTGCTTCTTTCTTGATTACCTTAAGTTCAAATTCTGGAATGAATCTTTCTTTTCTTGCAATTCTAATTCTAACACCAATAAGACCCATTTTTGTCTGAACATGAGCAATATCTTCTGAAACTATTACCTCAGCTGCATGACCAGCACGTGGAAGAATGCCTTTGCTATGTTTTTCAAAGCTGAGAACGGTCACCTCTCAATTTACCTGAAGTTGTGATTTGTACACCCATTGCACCTGCTTCCATGATAGTCTGCATTGTCCACATCACGGCTCGTCTAAATGCAGTACCTCTTGCAAGGTGTTGTGACATTCTATTGCACATCACACTAGGTTCAAGTTCTGGTTTTACAATTTCAATTACAGATATCTGGGGATTTTTAAGCCCAAAGTCTTTTTCTAAAACTGCAGTAAGATCTCTTATTCCACTTCCTTTTCTTCCAATTACTATTCCAGGTCTTGTAACATGCAATCCAACTCTGGTTCCAGTTGGAGTTTTTTGAATATCAACTTCTGAAAAACCTGCTTCTTTGATTGCCTCTCTTAGATAATCTTTCAAGAGCATCAACTTGTAACTATCATTGATGACGTTTTTGACTGATGACATACCTATAGTTCCTGAGCTACTCAGCTCAACATGAGTAAGAATATCTATTTTTGGGGTTGCCCGTCCCATTGCACGTGGAGTAAATCTCTCAAGTTTTCTACCTTTGTGGACAGTTGCATTAACTATTTTTAATCTATCAAGATCCATACCACGATATTCTGCGTTTGATTCTAAATTATCAAGTAGTCTGAGAAATTCATTTGCTGCTTTTTCCGGATACCTTCCAGACATTACACCAGTATCTGATTTATGACCAACTTCATTATTGTATCTCTTAAAGGGTACTGCGCGTTCCAATCTTGTAACAGATTGGAGAAAACTTCTTGCAGATTCAATAGACATGCCTTTTATGTGATGTGCAATTTCTCTTGCATGTTTGTGAGAAATAGTTTTTTCTCTTAATGCAGAACGTACGTGTCTTGTTTTATCATAATTTTGGAAAGCGTAGTCAAAATGCATAGATATCACTTTAATGGGACATACAAGCTAGACCTTGATGCTCCCACACCAGGTGCTCCATGAACGACTCTCTTGTTAGTTAATACAAATTCTCCAAGGTAATGTCCAACCATCTCTGGTCTGATTACTACTGGTTTGAATTCTTTTCCTGAATAAACGTGAATTGTAAGACCTGTAAAATATGGCAAAATTATAACATCTCTAAGATGTGTTTTAATTTGTGTGTTGGTCTTTCCGGCGTTTGCAGATTTGACTTCTTCTAGAAGTTTGCGCTTACCATCGGTAATTCCTCTTGTAAGTGATCTTCTGGCTCTGGACGGTAAAAGTTTAAAGAGATTTTCTAATGACATGGCCTTTAATTCTTCGATCTGAAGACCGCGATACTTGTACTCCTTAACCATTTATTCTCACCATTACTTTAGTTGATTCAAGTCTGACCATATTATAGCATTCCTATCTTTGTAGCCAAGTCTCTTGCCTTTTCAACTGTCTGGAATTTTACAAATGCTTTTTTGCCATATATTGTTCTGCAGATATTTACTCCAATTGGACTCTCTTTGTAAAGAAGAGTTACGGCCTCTACAATCTTTGGTTTGGTTGCTTCTTCTTTTACCAAGAAACAGATTCTACTTTGATTTTCAACTAGTGCAAATGTCTTTTCTGTAATGTATGGTTTCAAGATGATGTGATTTGCTTCTTCAATATTCATTTTGTAGCCACCATAATTTCAAGATGAGGAGATTTTATTTTAGAAATTTCTTCAATAGCACCCTTTGTGAATACTGTTAATCTGATTGGTCTTGCGCCAGGAGCCAAGTCAAGTACACTGATATTTTTTGCATTTACTACATCTACTCCCAAAATAGAGCCTGCCGCTTTAGTGAGGTTCTTGGAATCTTTTACTACTAGTAAAACACTTTTGCCTATCTTTGCTTGTCTACCTCTAAGACGAGGTTTTCCTGTACGAGCTTTTCTCTCTTTCAGCCTATTGATATCTTGTGACAGATTCAAGGCGTCAAAAATCTTGGCTAACTCTTTTGATTTGAATACCGATTCAATTTGATCAGAGACGACTATTGGAAATGAATTTATTTTATCTACCTTGTGTCCTCTAAGTTTTACCAGTGTAGCCGAAGTTGTTGCAGCCAATGCAGTACAAAGCGCAAGTCTATTTTCTTTCTTGTTTAACATTTTGTGCACCACTTTTTCTGAAGTTGGAGGATGTGCTTGTCTTCCTTTACGTGTCATTGCAACACCACCGGCTTGGCCTTGTCTTCCACCTCCACCGCCTGCCATTCTTGCAACTCTTGCTTGGTGATGACCTGTAGGAGGACTGTTTGATTCTGCAACTACATCCATACCTGCATTTGGATATCTTCCTTGTCTTTGAAATGCGTGAGATTCTAAATGGAGGTATGCTTTGTGGATTAGTTCATTTCTAATGGGAGTTGAAAATACTAGTGGTAATTCAATATCCCCATCGCTTGAACCTGTTGTTGAAAATACTGGAACTTTCATTTGTTAATCATGACCTCCAATATTTTTGGTTGTGTAACCTTTGTCAACTTTGGTCTAACAGGAGCACGAAGTTTTACAAGTCTTCGATAAGTTCCTGGAATTGAGCCACGTATTACAACATAATCGCCTTGAACTACTCCAAAGTGTTTGTAACCACCAGCTGGGTTTATTTTTAATTCTTCATTTGCAGTGTTGCTTATTATCATGATTCTATTGTTGTACTGAGTTCTCTGATGGAAACCTCGTTGACCAGCTCTTGGAACCGTGTACATGATAGTTGAAGGACTGATTGGACCTAGTGTACCAAGAGCTCCTGACACTCTTTCTTGATTTGTGTTGTTTCTTCTTGACACCCCATCTTGTAATTGGACCTTCAATACCTTTTCCTTTTGTAATAGCTGCAACGTCAACTTCGACTCCCTTTTGGAATACTTGATCAATTTTGACTTCTTTTCCTAAAAGATCTTTTATGAAAGCAAATTGTTTTGGAATGTCTCCACCTTTTACTGAAACTTCAAAAACATATGGCTTCTTTTGTTCAAGTCCTGCCTTACGTGGAAGAATAGCTGCAATTGCAAAGAGTTCATCAATATGATTAAGTGATTTTTCTGCTTTCTCAATTCCTTTTTCATCCGGTTTTGTTTTGAAAAGTCTTGAAAGTTCTTTTGGTAAATCTTTTGCATAAACATCAAAAGTTGAATCAACTCCATATCTATCTCTTGAATAACCGCGTATTCCGATTATTGACATTGGCGGTGTAACAACTACAGTACCAAGTCCAACAAGTTGTTTTCCAAAATTAGGAGTCTTTTCACGATCATCAATACTTGCTATACGCATACATGCTGCCTTAAAACCGGCATAGCCCAGAAGCTTTGGCTGATCTGCTTTCACATCTGGCCAGGTTCTAATTCTGGCTTCCATGCTCTTCGCTCTACCCCTTGGCAAATATGCAAGGCTTCCCCTTCTAGGTTGACTATGCTTCCTATGACCCATAGATAAATGGCAATTGTCGAAAACCCCATTATAAGTCTATAAGCAAAAAAGAGTAAAATTTCGATTTTTAAATTGAGATCTTAGTGCCAAAAATGCATTATACTAGTTATCATGACAATACTTCCAATTACAATTCCTGCAACACCTGCAATAATTCCAAAAAGTAAAAATTTTTTTTTATCCAATATTTTCTTACCAACTCAGAATCCATATTAAAACTAGTTACGAGTCAGAGTATTCAAGACTGCAAGAGTTCCAAGAATGGCCTCTTCCAATCTGACAGTTTCTGTTGCCTGCTCTGGAAAGAAATTCAGCACTTGCGATCTTGGAATATTGCCAATATTCTTTCCCAAGATCTCATAGATTCCTTTCTTTGGAGAACCAAAAACAACCAAAACATTTTCGCGTGAGATTTCATCAAAATATTTTTGAGTTTTGTGTATGGTTTTACCTTTTCTTGATGTAAATATCACAGGTGAGCCCCAAGTACTAAGGAAATTAGCAAGATTAGAGATCTCTTTTACATCATATCCCCAATACTGCGAGATCTCTTCTTTTCCAATCTGTTTTATGGAGAATTTTGGATATCCTTCCTTGAATTGAACTATGATCCTCTTTCCTTCCTCATCTTTACCATAGTAAGGAATTAATTCTTCAAAACCAACGTTGACAAATTTGCCTCCTCTGGAATATACAACTACGCCATCTCTGACATCTCTGGCTTTGACCTTTTTTGGATCAGTTGTTTGCACATGTGATGGAATCTTGAGTGGACTGAGACTGCCAGCAAATTGCAAGTCGCTGCTCATTGGATAAAGCATTCTGCGAAGATATTGTGGTGTTTCAAGATAACGGAGAATAGTTCGAAGCAATGATCTATCCCTGTCAGAGCCGCTAGATTCTTTGTAGATGTAAATTTCATTTACATGAAATATTGAACAAGATCTTGCAATCTGAGATATTTTCATTGCCTTGTCAAGAGGAGTAGGCTCTTCAGATAATGACGAATCAGGAATCGCTATTGAAATTTTCAATGTATGCTCTAGATTAAGGCGTTATAAAATATTAGGTGCTACTTTGGTCTCTTGGCAATATTTTCTTTGGCTTTGGAAGCAAAGTGTTCAATATCTTTTTCAGATGTTCTTGTCAGCATTTTAGTAGCGATAGGAATTTGAGCCATCTTGATGTGTTTTACACCTTCTTTTTCTTCACTTACTAGATAGATGGATTCAATTGCCATGGCTGCTGCTTCCTCAACTGACATGTCTTTCTTGTAATTCTTTTCTAGAAATTCGGTAACTTGATCTGCACCTGCACCAATTGCTACTGCGTCATATGAGATGTATGTACCACTTGGATCAGTAAGATAGATAGTGCTGCCACTCTTGTCAATTCCTGCAATTATGAGTGCAACACCAAATGGTCTCACACCTGCATATTGAGTATATTGCTGAGCTTGATCTGCCAAGTGTTTTGCAACTGCTTCCACCTCGATTGGCTCGTCGTATATCATTCTGTTACTTTGTGAAAAGAATCGTGCGTTGTCTACTTGAGACCTTGCATCCGGTATGTAACCTGCTGCTGCAACTCCAATGTGATCATCTACTTGGAATATTTTTTGAGTAATATCAGAATTTTGTAATTTTCGTGGTTTTTCTTCTACTGCAAGTATGATTCCATCCTTGCTCTTGACACCTATTGCAAGAGTACCTCTTCGTACT
This sequence comes from uncultured Nitrososphaerota archaeon, assembly GCA_963722115.1. GTDB lineage: Archaea > Thermoproteota > Nitrososphaeria > Nitrososphaerales > Nitrosopumilaceae > Nitrosotalea. Next base: position 17,680 of record CAVRLU010000028.1, on the reverse strand, counting down.
GTCTCTATTGCATATTCAACTTGGTAAAGTCTACCATCAGGTGAAAAGACTGTAATTGCTCTGTCATAACCTGCAGCTGCTGGAAGCATTTCAAAATTCATCCTTTGAAGGTTTAATTTAAGTTTATACAACTCCAGAACATGCGTTTTGAGATCTCATTTCGTGGTCACAAAAATGTAAGATCACTTCATCCAAAATCAATTGAGATAACAACTGAATCAGATCTTACAGTAAATGGAGATTGTATAGTAGGTGTCAATGCCTCATGCGGTTGTCTTGGAATTCCAGATGAAATGAAAACATTGTTGCAAAAACCTCAATCAGAGATCATCTTCACCATACTAGTCGGAGACCTTTCATTCAAGGTAACCGGCAGAGGTAGTGAGAAGCTTACCATGACAAATCCTCATGACATTGTAATTAGAAAAAGCAATTTCACATGCCCAAGAACTTTGTCAATTGGATGCGATACAGCATCAGATTCAATTCCTCGACAAATAGTAGAAGCCTTACAGAATCCAGAGACTGTCGGAATTTTTAGAATAGAAATAAAATAAAAAATTTATTTCTGAACATTCATCGAACCGTTATTTTCAAACACTTTTGTCATTGCACGGTTTACGATTTCCATCACAACGTGTTCTTCATAATTTGATTCTGGCGAAGCATTTTTTGAATTTTTTTTCTTTATTTTAGAACCTACATTTTCAGAGATGTTTTTCATTACCTTCTCTAATTTTACAGATGTTTCTGTAATCATCTTTGAGAATTCAGTTTCAAAATTAGCAGGAAGTTTGTTTCCCATCAATCGAACTGATGTTCCATAATATTTCAGAACGGCTCCTCTGACTTCTTCCATTTTTACGATTTCAATTAGCCCAGCATTTTTTAGAACATCGATATGATGCCTTATGGTAGTGGTTGCTTTTTTGTATCCCATTTTGTTTAATTCGTCTACAATCTGTTCTGTTGGAAGTTGCTTGTGATATAGAATTTGGAGAATTTTAATTCGTGCAGTATCATCAAGGGCTTTTGCTTGGTCTGCATTAGTGGTAAGTATCTTGTTTATTTTCAGTTCTTTTTGTAGTAGTGTTGACATATTCTGATTCATCTTTTGTAGTAATCCTAAAAGATTGAAGATATTTATATTTTTTTGTCCAATACGTAATTTTTTTTTATGCTCTATGTTTGGTCAATCCGTCCGAATATTTCTAGTCACAATACAACATACAATAATACATACTGATTGAAATCATAACATTAGTATCAACTCAATAGCAGTTGTATCAACATCATATCGTTACTATCAATATTATACCGGTACAAAAAATACCAAAAATTTCAAAAAAATATAAAATTTAGAAAAACTTGGTGACCTAGGGGGAAAATGGGTAGCAGTGAGAAAAAATACAGAAGGGTGTGAATGTGAAATTCGAGTTAAAACTTTATTCCAGTTATCTTTTCGTACGCAGTGATGTATCTTGACGACAGTTCATTGCACAATGTGTCAGACAATTGTGGTGCAATAGGTTCTTTTCCTGCATTTCTATCATCTTCGAACTTTTTTTGATATCCATTTGCTGCAAGCCAATCACGTAACAGTTGCTTGTCAAAACTTTCCTGAATCTTTCCAACTTGGTAAGACGCTTTTGGCCACAAGCGATATTCATCAGGTCCGATAGAGTCACCAAGCACAATTTCATTTCCTATCTTGCCAAACTCTAGCTTCAAGTCAGCCAATACAAATCCTGCAGCATCTGCAGCCTGAAACATTTGATGATAAATCTCAAGAGATGTCTTTTCCAGCCATTCAAATTCGGTTTTGGTTACAAGGTTCTTGTCAATCGCATCTTGTTTTGATATTGGGACGTCATGGGTTTCAGATTTGGTAGTAGGATCAAAGATTGGTGTTGGCAGTTTTGCGGCAAGTTGTGGAACTGAACCATCTGACAACTTGATCTGACCGTCTTTCCACCTTTGGACTAGACTCCCATAGAAATATCCTCGTACCACGCATTCAATTGGAATCATTTGCATCTTTTTTACGACGATCTTGTCCTTGCCCTCGGTTCTGATATAGTGGTTTTTGATTGGCAGTTTTTTGAACCAGAATTCAGCAAACCTGCATAGCACCTCTCCTTTTTTTGGAATCGGAGTTGGAAATTTTACATCAAATGCAGATACCCTGTCTGAAAAATGAAAAAGAATATCCCCGTCTGGAAGCTCGTAAATGTCTTTTACCTTGCCTGAGCGTAAAAACTTCAAACAGGCGGTCATTGAACAGGCTGGAATTTAAACTGATATACCGTTTGATTAGGTCAGGAAAGAATGGGCTTATTTTGTGATCTTGTCAGAAAGTGCAGGCAGAGTAGTAGTTGAAAGAACATTTGGTACAGCACGAATTTTTTTTGTAATGATTTTGTCCAATTCAGATCTTGTGGAGGCCTGAACTTTGACAAATATATCATACTGACCAAATGTACCAGTTGCTTCCTTTACGCCATCAATCTTCAAAATATCGTTCATGACATCCATTTCATGACCCATCTTGCTTTTTACCAAGACAAATGACAGTTCCATATCATTCACCCTTGATTTCGGCCCTTGTTTTAAACATAGGCTTTATTCCCAGTGTAGAATAATCACCGCTGGAGCATGTAAAGCACATTGAGTCATGCTCCATTCCAACTGCAGCTGCCAAGTTCTTTGCATCATTATATCCAAGAAAGTCCGCCCCAATGAGCTGTCTTACTTTTTCCGTAATCTCATCTTCTGTGTATTTCTTGCCATCTCCCATGTATGTCACAAGTTCATCTTGTGATGGAAAGTCTATTCCGGCATAGCATGGGAATTGAATTTGTGGAAATGTAATCACCATGCTTATCTTTTTTGCACCAGCTCTTCTTAGTGCCTTGATGATTGCCTTTGAGCTTGTACCTCTGACAAGGCTATCATCTACAACAACGACATGTTTTCCTGAAATTACCTGAGTGATTGGAATTATCCAGCGGTTTATCTCGACTCGGTCTGCTTGATGAGGTTCAATGAAGCTGCGCAGTGGTCCTTTTCTACTATATCTGTCCTTGAGTAGTCCTTCCTCAAATGGTACTCCAAGTTCTTGTGCATATCCTAGTGCTGCAGGTCTTGCTGAATCTGGAACAGGAATTACAATATCTGCATCTTTTATTGCAAACTTACGTGCAAGAAATTGTCCAATTTTTTTTCTTGCCAAGTAAATGTTAGAGCCCTCCATCACACTTGATGGATGCGCAAAATAGGTAAATTCAAACGAGCAGTGAGCAGGCTTTTTTTCTTCTGAAAACATTTCAGATTCCAATCCAGCATCGCTAATCTTGATAAGTTCTCCAGGCTTTACATCTCGGACAAGCTGTGCCCCTACTGCAGAAAGTGCAGCCGACTCTGAAGCAACAATGTAAGTGTTATTGTCTTTTCTATAACCAAGTACCATAGGTCTGAAACCTTTTGGATCACGTGCTGCATAAATCGCATTATCGTCAGATACAAATGTAAAGCAAAACGAGCCAACCATTTCATTTTTTAAAATAGAGAGTGCATTTCCAAGTTTTCCATTATCTGCCATTAGTGTGACAAGTCTTTGAGCGGCAATCAAAGTATCACTTACATTTTGCGGAGTAAAGGTACAACCACCAACCATTCCGGTTAGCTCTTCTACATTTGATATTGTACCATTATGAGCTATACACAGGTCCTTTACCTTTAGCGGCTGGGCATTTTCCAGATTACTTTTGCCCATTGTGGAATATCTGACATGTCCTATTGCTGCAGGAGATAGGTAATCACGTGTAAGTTTGTCAAATTCAGTTATGGCTGAAGATACCAGTCCCAGTTGTTTGTACGGCTGTTTCTTTGGTATTGCAACCCCCCATGCCTCCTGACCCCTGTGTTGAAGAGCCCTCAGGGCATCAATTACCATAGGAATTACATTTGCTCCGTCTAAGCTAAAAATTCCAACTACTCCACAGTTTTCTTTAACCATGTGTTACAAGTACCTCCAACGAGTTTAACCATTTTTCTTGTGCTTTATCAACCCTTATGCAAGTAACAATTTTTGATTTTTCTTTGAATGTTATATTTTTACCAGAAAAATTACCAATACTTGCGTGTGTTATGCCTTTTTTTTCAAGGAGTGACATTACTTTCTTTTTGTCTTTATTAGATATTACAAGTAAAAATCTGGAGTGGGTTTCAGAGAACAACAGTTCGTCTAGTCGTAATTTATCTGATGGAATTTTTTCAATAGACATTGTACATCCGATTTCGTTTGAGATGCATAGTTTTGATACGCCTACTGCAAGACCTCCTTTGGAACAATCATGTGCAATTTTTACAACACCTTGATGTATGAGTTCCAAGACAGCATCTTGAATTTTCTGGGATGTTTTCATATCAACTGTAGGACATTTCCCCCCAATCACGTTGTGTATGTATTCATAGTATTCAGAACCGCCAAGTTCGTCTTTTGTCATACCTACAATTATCAACAAATCACCACTTTCGATTTTCTTTGGAATCAGTGGCTTTCCTTCATTGAGACCTAACACTCCAATAAGTGGGGTTGGCTTGATTGGTCCCTCATCAGTCTCATTGTATAGGCTGACTTTGCCTCCAACACATGGGATTTTAAAATATTTTGCATAATCAGTTATAGCCTGAACCGATTCCTTGAATGTCCAAAATATTTCAGGATCTTCTGGATTTCCAAACTGGAGATGATCAACCATTCCAATTGGTTTTGCTCCAGTACAGACTACATTTCTACAAGCCTCATCAAAGCATCCAATCACACCCTCCCGTGGATTTATGTAGCAATGCTTTGAGTTTCCATCAATTTTTACAGACAGAAACTTGCCGTTGTCTAGTCGGAGAGAGGCACCATCGCCCCCAGGTTTTACAACTGTTCGTATGCCTACCTCATGGTCATATTGAGTATAGACCCAGTGTTTGCTTGCAATGTTAGGATTTGAAAGCATCTTCAAAAGTGTCTTGGAAATATCCGCAGGCATTGCAGGTTTTTTGACTTGCTCAAGTGAACTCAGATATTTTGGTTTGGATGATGGTCTATCAAGAAGAGGAGCATTTGCAACAATTTGACTTGGAAGTTTTGCAATCGTATTTTTGTCCAGTTTTACCTCCATCATCTTGTCATCATGAACTCTGCCAATTACAGAATATGGAACCCTGAATTTTTCACAGATATTTTTTAGGGTAGCAAGTTTTTTCAGATCAGTGATAACAAGCATTCTTTCCTGGGATTCAGATACCATCAGTTCAGATGGTGACATGTTTTGTTCCCTCTTGTGTACAAGTGACAAGTCAAGATCAATTCCCACACCAAGTGCATCGGCAGTCTCAGATATTGCGCATGACAGCCCTCCACCTCCAAGGTCTTTCATTGCCTTGATACATTTTTGATTTCTTGCCTCCAAAATTACTTCGATTACTAGTTTTTCAATAAATGGATCTGGTATCTGGACAGCTGAGCGATTCTCTGCTTCTAGTTTGTCAGAGGCAAACTGTGAGCCACCAATTCCATCTCTTCCAGTAGAACCTCCAATTAGAACAACATAGTCTCCCTTTTCAGCCCTGTTTCTGATGAGATTTTCTTTTTTGCCAAACCCAATTGCTGCTACATCTACTAGTGCATAATTTGTAAAACACTTGTCAAACTCGATTTCGCCACCTACTGTTGGAATGCCAAGGCAGTTACCATAGTCTGCAATTCCCCTTACCGCATTTTTGAATAGCCATCTTGCATGATTGTCATTTTCAATATCACCAAATCGTAATCCATCTAAAATTGCAATCGGTCTAGTTCCTGCAGATAATATATCTCGAATTACTCCACCAACACCAGTTGCAGCTCCACCGTATGGTTCTACTGCGGATGGATGATTGTGACTTTCAATGTGTACAGTAACAACATATCCATCTCCGACATCAAGAACACCCGAGTCATACCCAGGACCCGATATCACTCGTTTTCCTTCTTTTGGAAGTATCTTGAGATGTTTTTTTGAAGACTTGTAGGAGCAGTGTTCTGACCATTCAGCTGCTACAATCTGAAACTCCAACGGGTTTGGCTTTCGGCCTATCTTTTTTTCAAGATATTTAGACTCTTGTGGAGTCAGACTCATGCTATTACGCCTAAGGTGTTTAGAAGTGATTCAAAGATTAGAGATGCTGGTTTTGCATTTTTTGGGTTTATAATTTGTTCAGCAGACCTTTCAGGATGCGGCATCATGCCAACAACATTTCCTGCCTTGTTACATATTCCAGCTATGTCAAGCGATGCTCCGTTAACTTCTTCAGCATAAGTAAAGACAATTTGATTATTTTTCTTTAAAGATTTTAGCGTAGTATCATCTGCATAGTATCTTCCTTCCCCATTTGCAATTGCAATTGGAATTCGTTGATTTAGTTTGAATTTGTTTGTAAATGGAGTTGTGTTGTTTTTTACAATTATCTCAGTCCACTTGCACATAAAATTCAGCGATGTATTTTTGAGTAGAGCGCCGGGTAAAAGACCAGACTCGACTAGTATCTGAAAACCATTGCATACCCCAAGAACAGGCATGCCTTTCTCTGCCATCTTTTTGACATCTTTTATGACAGGACTATGAGCTGCAATTACGCCTGCTCTCAGTCTGTCTCCATATGAGAATCCTCCTGGCAGTACTATGGCATCAATGTTCTTTGGCAACTCATCAGTATGCCACACAAGTTGGGATTCAAGATGAAAAACATCAGTTAGAACATGGTGCATATCACGATCGCAATTGCTACCAGGGAAGACGATTATTGCAACCTTCACATCTTACATTATCTTTTGGAGATATTAAATTGAATCGGCAATAATTTTTTAAAACGAATTTATGATTATATCATACTAGACAGACATGTTGATCGCATATTTGATGTAGCGATCAGACCTTGATGTATTTGTGTCCTTATCGTTTTATTACAGCAATAGTTCCCAAGAACAGATGTTAAAGTTAGGAACTCCGCCTCCTGTTACCACAACTCTAGTTGTTGTAAACACTGCAATTTTTGCATATGGAATTCTAAGTAACACCCAGAATGCAATAATTTCCAATTACGGGTTTGTTCCAAATGACTTGTTCAAGGATGGCCATCTCCTGGATGGCATTTTGAGAATGTTTACATCAATGTTCATCCACGCAGGTATTGCCCATATTGCATTTAACCTGTTTGCGCTGGCATACATGGGAGGATATGGAGAGAGAGCAGTTGGAAAACGAAAATTTATTGCAATTTACATACTGGCAGGACTTGGCGGGGCACTATTTCATGGAATCATTGCGTCGTACATACTTGGAAATGGATATTCTGTATTAATAGGAGCATCAGGGGCAATCTCTGGCATTTTAGGAATTTCAGCAGCGATGGGCGATATCAGAGGATACTACTGGCTTGCAATCCAGGTGCTTTACGTATTCATAGGCTCTGTCACATCACTTTCCATAGCATTTGCAGCCCATGTTGGTGGATTTATCATAGGACTTGTATTGACCAAACTGCTTATCGAGTTGGAACGTCGCAAGAGAAACCTATACAGAATTTGACTTGATTTAATTTTCTAATTTTGTATTTTGTAGAACATGATTAAGAAAAATACTTCACATATTCATCTGAATTTATTTTCAAAAAAGTAGAATCGTTTTTATTCTAATATTTGGAGTCAACTGAGCTATGGGTCTAGTTCGCGATATCATGATTCGTTCTGTAATAACTATCGAACATGACAAGACTGCAAAAGATGTTGCAGTGCTTTTTGCAGAAAAGGGAATAAGGCTCACTTGTTGTAGTAAAGGATGGCAAGCCAATTGGACTTGTAACTGAAAGAGATCTTGCACGTAAAGTGTCAACAACAGACAGAAAAAGTGCCGAAGTTCAGCTATCAGAGATAATGTCAGCCAACTTTAGATGGGTAGAGCCAATGACTCCAATCGAGGATGCGGTTCAAAAGATGCTAAACAAGAATGTACGCAGATTGTTAGTGCTAGAAAACGATAACCTAGTAGGAATCATAACAGAGACGGACCTTGCAAAATACTTGAGAAGTAAGTCTGCTAATAGACGGGGCATTAGATGATGTCACGGCTCTTAACAGAAAAGTAGTAAAAAGCGGCTAAACTTTTAGAGTCTCAACAGAGACCTTGCTTACAAGGGGATTGTATATTCTAAATTCATTGCATGTGTCCAATACAGTTTTTTCGGCAGATTCCTTGCTTTTTGCGTCAATCACAAATCGAAGCATCTTGGCAGAACGGACTTTTTTGATAGTTGTTTTTTTGTCCTTTAGAATCAAGTCATTCAAGATTGTATCACCCTCAGGGTCTACAATTTCGGGTTTATTTTCAATTATTACATTGACTTTAAAGGAAGGCATAAAATGCGTTCAGCTATAATCAATTTAAGCTTTGAGAAGTCTGCGAAAATGAAACCAATTTTTGATCCAATCCAGTACAAGATTACTACCAAGGCAAACTGGAATACAGTGGCTTCAGATTATCATCACAACTGGGCAGACCAAAAAGTAGGGCCATTCAAGTCTACTACAGAACTTGTAAAAGTAGCAGACATTAAACCTGATGACAAGGTACTAGATATTGCATGTGGAACAGGTGTTGTTTCAAAAGAGATTTCACAATTTTTAGGTCCAAAGGGTCTCTTGGTTGGGATTGATTTGTCAAGAACTGCATTGAATATAGCAAGAGGATCAATTACTTTTCCTAACACTGATTTTGTAGAAATGGATGCAGAAAATATTGGATTTAATTCCAAGTTTGATAAAGTAACTTGCCAGTATGGGTTGATGTTTTTTCCAGACTCGCAAAAAGTTTTGGAATCAATTAAGAAAATTCTAAACCATAAAGGGGTGCTGGTCGTAGCAGTGCATGGACTAGCAGAAGACGTACCATACTTTAGCACTATAATGAAGCCCATCCTAGAATACATTCCAGATATCCGACCTGATGGAACACCTACTGTACACAGGTTTGGCAATCCCAAAGATTTGGAGTCAGAATTGGAAAAAGCAGGCTTTGCAAATGTCACAGTTGTACGACATGAATTTGCCTACAAGCCAGGAACCTTTGAGGAGTATTGGGAGGACTATATGCACTCTACTGCAAATTCAATTAGAGCCAAGATAGAAAGCCATGGCAAAGATACAATGGATAAAATAAAAAAAGACGCAAAGAAAAATGCCTCAAGATATGAAAAAAATGGCAAGATAGCATTTCCGTGGATTGTCCTAATTGCATCAGGATTTAACTAAAATCAGAGTCGCATTATTTGATTTTTTTAGCATATGATACAAAGTCAGATTCATACCAGATTGTCTGAGCCTCTTTTGCATTATCTGTGAATATGTTGAATGCGATATGAACAAGATTTTTGCCTTGTAGTGCACCATGCCAATGAAGTACATTTTTTGGAATAAATGCGACGTCTCCCTCTTCAAGATTTGTCTGTGATAATTTTTGTATCTTTACAGTCTCTTTTTTGATACTAGCCTTTTTGTAAATTACAAGCATTCCTTTGCCTTTAGTCACAACAAGAATTTGTCCACCCTGATGATAATGCACCTTGGTTCTTGCTCCGTTGTTAAAATTTGCAAGGTAGACTTTTTCTCCTTTGATTTGGAGTTTAACAGAAATGTCATTTAGCCAAGCATTCCCTACAAAATATCTTTTTTTGCTTTTGACAAGGGCTTTGTCAGATTTTAATTGGGAGAGATGTAGTTTTTTCATTTCTGTCTACTGTCTATAATCCACCAAATTCATAAGATGATGGAATTGATTGTGGTACATTACCAGACACTATTACAATCTCATCATGTGCAGATAGTGGGATTTTATCAAAACTATTTTTTACCTCAATTCCATTTACAAAGACCTTGAGATTCTTGTCACCGTTTGTCAGTTCTTCAAAACTTGGAGATATGCCAGGAGTATTGTCCCAGACTTCAATAAATTGTGCCAGAGTAAATGTAATTTCGCGTGGGGACTCTATGTGAATCACACCTGATGTGTTATGAGTGTGTAGCCAATAGAGACATACGTTTGGTTCTATCCCTATTCCGGCTGGAACTGTGGAAGATTTGCCATCTACTATAACATCAAGATGTGCATGAATATGAAATACCAAGGCCTCTACAGGATCACATTGTACTCCTTCTACAGGATTTCTAGGAGATGATTGATTTTCAGAAAAATACACCCCAAGTACAAGTATTATTGCAATTGCAGCTGCAATTCCAGTTGCCTTGTATCGAGAAGATTGAGATGTCATTTTCCTAACCTTTGCAGGCTCGCTCTTGTGAAACTCTTGCTTGTGTTGATTTAACTTATCAGAATTTTCAAACGCTTTACCACAGATATTACATTTTTTTTCTGTGTCAGCCAATGCGATGATTCTCAGATCTGGATATAAATTTCGTGTGGTCTTAATTTAGGAAACCTGTTTTTTGATTGTTGCCAAGTGTGACAACATTTTAAACCACCTTCTAAAACCCATAACCACATGCCAACGTAACTCAGCCTGGCTAGAGCATCTGACTTGTAATCAGAAGGTCGAGGGTCCAAATCCCTTCGTTGGCTTACAAAATATCTCAAATTCCCAAACAATCATACCTACCAAAAATGCAATGAGAAAACCGTTCTAGCACGGTTGTTCTTTTTCTATACAATAATCCATCAAATCATATGAATTAAAACAGGTAGCAATACATGGGGTTTACAGAGTAATCCTCAGACTACTCATCCACCGATCCGGCATAGGCGCGTCAGTGTATCATCCCATTGGTTGCTACCAGGTACCTATACCACTTCATAAAATAAAAAGATGATCTCCATTTAGAATTAATCAAATTCATTCTAGATTTCTTGTCAAGGAAGAAATTCAGAGATAGTTATTGCAATAGCATCTATATGATTTGCCAACACGGCTTAACCTATATAGTTTGATGACGTATAGAATGAAATGAAGAAGAATGTCTCTGAGGCAGAATTTGTAAATGAATCAGTAGAATTTTTCAACGAGCGAATTGATCAGATAATTGCTCAACTTCACGAATCTGCTCTAACCCTGCAGCAAAAAACTACATTGGAAAATGAAAAACAAATAATCATAGAACGAAGAAACTATTGGAAGATGGAACAGGCCAAATTGCAATTATGTGACTAGATTTCTCGTTGTTTTTACTTGTTCAATCACAATTTTGTCATTTTCTACAGTAGTTTACAAGAGTTCAGAATAAGGTTTCAGAGATAAAGCCACTTTATCCAAAATAAATCTCAGAAATTCTGACAATGGTTTTTTTAGCCAATGTTTTGCATTCCATTCCAAAACCAGATCATGGTAAAACTTCCATTCGTCTTCATCCTTTTTTAGATGTGATACCATCATTTTTTCAAATTCTCTTGTATCCCAGTCAACTGGGCACAACTTATCACTCATCTGGATTAATTTGCCATCTTGAATTTGAAAAGGATATGATTTACACACTCCTGGTTTGAAATCATTTACGGTACACCGAAAGAACTCTCCAGATTCTACAAGAAATGTGCATGCATTACTTTTTTGTTTTAATGCAAGATCAACCAGACCTTCTTTTACCTTTATGCCAAGATCAAAGTCCTTTGCGCCATAAAGCTCAAGAAAAGTCTCAGGTTCAACCTTCAGTCCTTTTGAAAGCCTGTAAACATCATGCGCATTTACAAATATCGTATATTCTTTGCAGCAATTAGTATGACAAGAAATACAAGGATAGTCTGCAACATCTCCAGAATTAGTCAGGTTTTTCTTTATTTCCTAGCTTGCTTTATGCGTATGTCTTTACATTTTATTTATAATTCTGATACAGACCCATGCATGATAAAATAAAATATATTTTTTAAAAATTGACAAAAGTTAAGTAACGTAAACAGACTAAAAAAGCGTGGAAAAGGGATTTGTTTTAATCAACTGCGAACTTGGAGCAGAAGATTACATAATTGAAGAGCTCAAACTCATACCACAGGTAAAAAATGCAAATGTTACGTTTGGCGCATATGATGTAGTAGCAGAAGTACAGGCCAAAAATTCCCAAGAATTTGACCAGACCGTATCTCAAAAAATACGAACCTTATCCCAGGTGGTAAGTACAATGACCCTAAAGGCTACAACCCAAGAATCAAAGTAAAGTATTTTCTAGAAAAAACCATCATGTAAAACGATTGAAAAAACTTGCCAAACATCAGCTTGTTCAATTTGTTGCTCCACAAATTCAAGTGTATTTTAGTTCAAAATATCAAATAATGCCCGACTCTTTCATGATCGCAGTTGATGCCATAGACCGTAGAATCATAGAACTACTTATGGAAAATGCAAGAACTCCATCACGCCAGATTGCAAAAAAGCTTAGAAATGAAGGTCATGATATTCAGGACCGAGCAGTTGCATATAGAATAGAACGGCTTGAGAAAAGGAAGATAATAACAGGATACGAGGCCATACTTCGTAAATTACTAGTAGAAGATTTTGAGGCACTATATCTAAAATTCAAGACAACCAAATCATCAGATGTCTTGTCTGAAGAAATCTGTAGTTTTGTAAAGGATTTACCAAACTGTCTGCTTACCGCTTCAGTCACTGGAAACTGGAATCTCCTAATATTGACTGCTAAAGATGAATCTGGTAAAAAATGTGAACGACGAATTATTGAAAAGTTTTGTGAGTACATCGAGGATTATCGGGTTGGTAATTTGAAATTTGAGTCAATTAACGCATTCAACATGCAATCAGTAATGATATGAAAATTTCAGAGATCAGATGAAAACATGGACAGGGGAATCACCGCAATAGTTATTGATGATGATGTTGATACGGTTTATCTTCTTTCTGAATTTTTGAAAATAAAGGGCATCAATGTAATTGGAATAGGGTATGACGGATTGGAGGCAATCAAGTTGTACATAAAACTCAGACCCACTGTGGTATTTCTTGATGTGACGATGGAAAACCATGATGGATTTTACACATTAGAAAAGATAAGAAAGATACAACCTGATGCCATTGTCATATTGATTACAGGAGACGTGTCTGAAGACACCCAGAAAAGATTGCTTGAACTTAACGCATCTGCCATAATCTACAAGCCTTATGACATCAATGAAGTAATGCGTCAGACAAATGAGTTGGTTCTCAAACTAAAACAAGAGTTACAAAAAGATATTGTCGCTAAAAAGGCCTGCCTAGATGAGCTAAATGCAATACTTGAGAATCGCCTCCATAAATCGGATATAGATACCATTCGTAGGGCACAGTATTTTGATGAAAAAGAGAAATTAGTCTAAACGCAGACAAGAAGAGACAGTTTTATTTTTTTAAATTTTTGTGGGTACCGTCACAAAATGGCCTGTTTTTTGATTGTTGACAGCCACATGCAAAAATTGTTGCGTCTATATCATATGTGATTACTTTTGGAGTAATTCCAGAACCTTTATGCGAGCCATCACAATATGGGCCATTTTTGGATTTTCCACACATACAAAATGCAATTGTTTCTCCTGTTTTTGCATTAATTTCAAATGGGTGGTCTTGCCAACCAGTCATGACATAATCAATTGTTTAACAGTATTTAGGATTTATTTAGATAAAGAGATGTAAAGGTCAATTGGTTACCTAAAGCGGCGGGGCGGTTGCAGTACCACCACACCTAGTACAAGGCCTTGATGTGAATGGCTCTCCAAGTTTCATAGTCACATTAAACTGATTTTTACATTTGCCACATGTGTATGGAACTTGTACTGTTGTCATGTTCTATAGAAAATTTTTCCTTTATTGGTATAAGAATTAGGAGGCGCATTATCAGCTTTGGAATTGAATTTATGCAAGAAATATAGATTTTTTGATTTATAGAATAAATAAATGAAATTAACATTTTGATAATAGTTGGCAAATTAATCGGATTTGTCAAGAAACTCCTTTGTTTCAAAAAAGCCAGAGAGTTCTTTTGATATTTGCTCTGAAAAGATTTCCAAGATCTCAAAATCTGTTGGCGAAAACATTTTTTCACTGAACATTCCCAATACTGCCACTGCTTCACCCTTGTAGATTAACGGATAGCCTGCAAATGACTTGAGTTTATCTTTTTTTGCCCATTCAGGATACTTGATACGAGGATCGTGAACTACATCGTTAGAAACTACAGGTTTTTTGGTTCTAGCTATAGAGCCTATTTTTAGTGAATTATACGGAATTTTTGAAAATTCTCCGTGGATGTTTTTGTATTTTCCCGCACTGTATTTTAAGACTAGGGTTTTTGTTTTCTTGTCAACAAACCAAATTCTTGCAAATTTAGCATCAAAATGCTTTACAAGACTTTCAACTATAGCTTGAAGACGATCATTTAGATTATCATGCTTTCTTATTGAATTTAAAACATGATAGACTTCAAGTTTTCTTTCATGAAGAACATGCTCATCAAATAGAACATAGGGTGATGATTTTTTTACCTTTGATTCGTAGGAGCGAAAGTCGGCAATCAAATCTGCAAATCTATTTAGAAAATTGTTTGTCTCAAGATCATATTGCTCTACTGATGAAATGACAAAATGACAAATCCAGTCAAAATCACCGCTTAGCCTTGCAGAATAAATACAAAAAGGTGATTCATTTAGATAATTCGTTAGTCTTTCAACTGTCTCGTTAACATTTTTTGAAAACTTGAATTTGATAAGTATAGTTCGGTTTATTTTTTCTGAAACAATCTCAGGATTTAAAACGGTGGAATATCCTATAATGGTCTTATTTTTCTCAAGCCTTACTAGTCGTTGCCTTACTGCCCTATCAGTGATTGTGAAACCCATATCTTGAAGCGTTTTAGATATTTCATGTGAAGATATCCTAGCATTTTTTCCCAAGTGCGAGAGGATGACCTTATCAATCTCATCTAGCATGCATAAAATAAACAAGTGTGTTTATTATTGATTTCCGAATCGGAAATTATTCCTAGACATGGTATACCATACGAGCCATTTTACTTCTGAATCGGAAATTTCTTTATCTAAATTACTTCCGTATTCAATATCAAGACAGAATTCCATATATTGTTCAAGTCATGAACTGGAAATCGATTAATAAATTTGCAATACTTGTAATACTAATGGTAGCCATTCCTGAAATAGCAGGTCATACTCTTTTTGAGAAATCTCATCCGCAGGATTCCTCAGTGTTAGCTGCAGTATCTCTAGCAAATAATTTACGTGATAATACTGAGAAAACTGGAATCTGTCATTTGTCAATACAAGACGATCAATCCGATTCCCACATAGTTAGAGTTGCGGGCTTGGAATCAAAATATGGAAACTTTACTTGCAATCAAGGTACTTGAATCTGTGCACTAGCATAAACTAATCACAATCCAGATAATCACGAATACTAGTTTGAATCATTTTTTACAGTCCTATACTGTTTATTGCATTTCCAGAATTTGCATCAACTATGAGAATTATCTTCTTGCCCTTGTGGTCGTACTGGATAAACCATATTGGAACATGCAACAGTTCACCGTTTGCCACTTCTTCCTGGGTCTCCATTTGCCTAATCATGTGATATTTTGCATGAACCCTTTGTGATTGTATTTGATCAACTATATTTTTGGCCTGGCTTTTTGCAGCATCCTCGTTGATATCACCATTTAAGACCTTCATTGATTTTGGAATCTTTTTTGAATCAAAGTCAGTCTTTTGATCAAATGCAAATTCGTAACCATGAGGTTGGTATGCAGTCAGCGATTTTACGGCTATAACAGGACAGTTGTATGCATCATCAAAAGTATAAGCCTTGGTTGCATTGCTGTTCATCATTCCACCGCCTCCCATCATCGTACCAAATAACATGCCGTTCATCATGCCGCCTCCAAATCCTCCTCTTCTAGAGCCACCCCCAAGTGCACCTCCCATCATACCTGCCATGGCTGCAGTTGCAGCAATGCTTCCAATCTCTACTGCGATATCAGTTGCAATAAGATTTGTTTTTGCAGTTACCGGGACAATCCAGTATGGTACCATCAAAAAGTCAAGTTCTTCGAGTTTAGAGTTTTCCTGAAGATGTCTATGCAAGAGACCCTTGTCCATCATATTATGCAATCTTGCAGTTATCTGGTCCTTGTCTGATATTGTTATTGGCAGCATGTAGTGCTTGGTAATATTTTGCCAGCCAGTACTCTCTAGACTAATGCTACTTCCACAATACTCACAAGAGATTACCATCTCGCCAAACTTTGGCGTTATCGGTGCGCCACAACTAGAACATTTTACTTGCGTTGCTTCTGGACTTGCATCTTGTTTTGCAGCTGCAACTGGAGTTTGTTTTGCGCCGCATTTTATACAAAAGACTGCATCATCTGCAAGTTGGATACCACATTTAACACAAAACATATCTTTTACACTTTATTTTATTGTGTTTCCACAATGTGAGCAAAACTTGGAATCAACTGCTACTATACTATTACATTTTGGACATGTTATACCCTGAGCCTTTTGTACAGTCTGTTGTTGATCTGTGCCACAGCTTGGACAGAAATTACTAGAGACGGGCATCATCATGCTACACTTGGGACATTGTTTCATTGGAGGCTGGTACAGTCCTTGTCCCATCTGCCCTGCCATTGCATATCCAATACCTGAACCCGCTCCAAACCCAACTCCAAGGCCAGCTAGCGAGCCTGCCCCTCCTGATGGATTTTTTGCAGCTTCTGTCATGGCCTGACCTGCCTGATATTGCATGTAATTTACTCCAAGGACAGACATCTCTCCCCTTGTATTGATTGCCTTTTGTACTTCATCTGGGAGGTTGATTGTCAATCCAGAGATCTTGTTTATCTCAATTCCATATTGTCCAAAACTTGATGGTGCGTTTGATAAAACAACTTGTTCTATGTTTTGCAAGTTTGATGCAATGTCAGTAACTTTTAATCCGTTTTCTTTCATCTTTCCCAGCGCGTTGAACACCAAAAGGACCAGCTGTTCTTTGAGTCGAGATTCAACTGCGTCTGATGTCTGTATGGCAAATGTTCCAACAAACTGGTTAACAAAATTCTCAGGTGACGATATCTTCCACCTAAATTCTCCAAATACTCGTAAATTCACCATACCAAATACTGGGTCTACAAATTGGTAGGGACCCTGTGAGCCGAACTTGCCATCAATGTACCTATTTTGTAAATAATAAACTTCGGCTGCCTTGTACAACTCCCGTGAAAAATTTTAACAGTCCACCAACGATAGGAGCATTAAAGTCTGTAAGAGCATACCTGTTTGGCTTGTCAAAATAAGTCAGCACCTTACCATCTCTGAAAAATACTGCAATCTCATCTTCTCTTACTACGATATTATCATTGAGTCGGATTAGTCGTGGAGCCTTCCACATTATGTTGCCTTCCTTGTATTGCGATTCCCACTCCATAGTAGTTGAACCGACTACACTTCCTCCAAGATTGGGTTCTTTTTTTCGTCCAAACATTTTACTGATACCTCATATAGTTTGTTACCATTTTTATCACTTTGTAACCAGAATGTTTTCTACAGAGTCTAGTCTTTTCTCCCATGACATGCCAAGTTGGTCTATC
>CAVRLU010000027.1:0-22280 GCA_963722115.1 uncultured Nitrososphaerota archaeon | reverse complement strand
AAAGACAAGGTTCTCAGTCACGTCATCGTGTAGTGTCTGAATCTGGTGTAGTGCAAATTCTGCAGATACAACCAAGTCTTCAAGTTCAGTTTTTAATCCATTAACAGAGTTTGATGCGTTTAGTATTATTCCAATAAATTCTTGTAAAAAGACCTTGATATCGCGTTTATCTTGATATTTTGTGAGTAAATATTCTGCAGCCAACATCACTTGTCTTATGTCCTTTAACTCCTCAACAGAAAGTATCTCAATAAAAGAATCATTCTCATCCTTGCCCTTTTGGGATATTTTTTGTTCTATTTTTGAGGACAGTGTCTTGATTTTATCAAGATGATCAGACAAATCAGATTGACTAGAATTCTTTGTAAAATTTAACATGTCAATGCCTTACCAGAAATCTAGATTAGGGAACTGCTTGTATATTTTAGAGTCGGCGATCAATTTAGCTTCATCCAATAGCCTGCTTGAGACCTCATTTGCTTTACCAAAGTCCAGATTTGTGCTTGCCAAGTGTGCTGCATCAATTATAATTCCGCCTAATAGTAATGATAGTTCTCCTAACTGAAAGTCCATTGCAGGCATAAGTGCCAAGAGTTTGGATCTAATTGTTCTAACAACAGATATCGTCGGAGATAGTACTGTAGGCACATTTCCAAGTCCAACTATACAGTCAATGCTTCTTCTTACCTGCCTTAGTGATTCAATCGTATAAGAAAGTTCAAGTTCATATCGAACTTGTTTTTCAAGCATAGAAAGTACTTGGCAGTCATGGTCTAGTCTATTATACAGGTCCAAATTATTTTTGTTCACATCTTGTCGGTGTCGTGATAGAACGTCAAGCAAGCCATCTACAATTTCGGCGGCATAATCAATTCGTGGTTTGATTGTGCTTGCCCGTACAAGTTGACTTTTACTATTATTTTCAATTATCCATTTTGATTGATTTATCATCTCAACAAGAGACTTGACTTTGTACTTATACGGTCCTTGTTACATCAAGTCATGTCACTACAGTCACACAATCTGGAGATACAGCTTAGTATTTTTTCCAAGCTTTGTTCAATGAATTTCAGCTATTCAGCTTACCTTCCAACTTGATAAATCCAAACAATGGTAAAAGGGCAAGACCTAGCCGTAAGCCTAGAAGAGTTCGGATTGAGTAAATATGAGGCACAAGCATACGTCACTTTGATTACCAAGGGTACAATTTCTGCAGGAGAGCTTGCATATTATTCGAATTTGCCAAGAACCAAAGTGTATCCAACGTTGCTTAAACTTGAGAAAAAAAAGATTTCAATAATATCAAAAAGCAAGCCAATCATGTGTACTGCAATTGCACCAGAAGATGCTTTTGATGAAATTATTCAAGAACAGATTAACCGAGTAAATGCCATGAATAGTCTTATTACAAAATTAAAAGAGCTAAGCGAGGACAGCAAAAAGGCAAGAGGATCAGAGGAGCAAAGATATTTCCACTTGGCTGCAAACTATGTATTCAAACAACTTCAGACAATGATAGACGGCTCCAAGACATCAATACATGTTGTAATAGATTCATGGGGCCTCAATCTTTTATCACAATGCAAAGAAGTACTTCTTCATGTCTTGAGAAAAGATATTGATGTCAAGATAGTAATTCCGCCAGGTCTTGTGGGCTCTGAGACTTTTCATGGACTTCCAACAGGAATCAAGATCAAGACATCAGACATATCACAAAACGTGTTCATCTTTGACGATTCTGAAATTCTCATGATAAACAGCAATAATGGAAAAGGTGCAATATTTCACTCAACAGATGTTTTAGGGACTAATCAGGTCAAGTCATTTGATCAGATATGGAAGAATGGAATCAAGATAAGCAATTTGGCAGACATGACAAAAAGTGATGCGCAGGAGACATTGAAGGCAATTCAAGTAATAACTGAAAATGGATTAGGTTATGTACTCAATTCCATCATAAACTCAAAGAGCAAGGGAATAGACATTTTGAACTTCTTGAATAAAAATGGTATCGATCTTGAATCAAAGACACTTGATGAAATAATAGCACTTGTTGATTCTACACTGGACATAACATGTTCGGGACATCTAAAGTATGAATCCAATGCAAACCACTTTGTGATAGAATCCAAAGTCAATAGCGGTCACTCTATCCCTTGGGCTTTGTTGCTTGAAGGATATCTCAATAAAAAAGGAATCAAGACAAAGATGATCTACAACGACCATGTTCATAATGGTGAAAGAATCCATATCAAAGTAGATTCAAAAATTAGCATAACATCATAGACTATAGAAAGTCTGACCATTTTTCATAGCCTATGAAGCGTAGTGTTTGTTTGCATATCATAAATAGTTATATGTACTCTATTTAGAAAGAAATCCATGAATAGCAAACTCGTTAAGGCATCAAGTGCTTTGACCCTGTTCGTTCTAATGGCATCAGTTGTTGCAGCTAATGCACCAGCTTTTGCACTAAACGGACATGGAACAACATATGGACGTGGACCACAGTTTGGTGGCGGAGTCGGTGGTGCAACATCAGGTGGCGCATATTTGACATATAACAATGGTCTTTCGATTAACGGTGCATCCTTTGATATCTCAAAATACACTACAACAATCAAGACACAAACATTGTATGTAAACATCCCATCAGATATAACAGTAAAAATCTACGAGCATGAAGGCACCCAATTGGTTCAACATGGAATATTATTCCTAGACCTAAAAGGAACTGATCCTCAAACATATCAGACCAACACATACATCGAGTGGGACAAGCAAAGTGGCGTATCAACATCAGATCCTAATGGATTGTTCAAAAGTGCAACTGCAACTGTAAAATACAGTGGTCAGTTCATGTATCTTACATTCCACGTAGTACCAGCCAAGGCAATTGACACAAGTCACATAATAGTTAGAGCATGGGATTTGAACCATTCAAACGGCCAAGTCGTAGTACTTAATGCAATCAAGATAGGATACATTCCAAAAGGATTCTCAAGTGCTAGCCAATAAAACGCAAACACAAGCAACAACTTTTCTTTTTCAATTTTTCAAATTTTGTACCTTTATAATATGATACAATTCATTCCAACCTTGAATGCAGTTATCTACTGATTTTAATCCAAAAAAGATAGAAGAAGAAGTAAAAGATCAATTAGCTGGACTAGATTTAGAGAAATTAATTTTTGAATCACCAAACAAGACAAAAAAAATTGCGTTCATAGAAGGGCCTCCTACCATGAATGGAATACCACATGCAGGTCACCTCCGTGGAAGAATAATGAAAGATTTGTGGTATAGATATGCAACTTTACGAGGCTACAAGGTAATTTTCAATGCAGGATGGGATACCCAGGGGCTTCCAGTAGAATTACAAGTAGAAAAAGAACTAGGCATTTCAGGAAGTAAATCCCAAGTTTTAGAATCTGCAGGAATTGAAAAAATAGTTTCAGAGTGCAAAAAAATTGTCCACAAATTCAATGAAAAATGGCTTGAAGTAGACAAACTTCTTGGCATGTCATTTAATCAACAAAAAGCATACTGGACATACAAGGATGAATACATTGAACGAGAGTGGAAGTATCTAAAAAAGGCTCACGAGTTAGGGATTTTATCAGAATCATACAAGGTAGTAGCATACTGCCCCAGTTGTCAAACATCACTTAGTCATGCAGAAGTAAATCAGGGATATGATACGGTGGCAGACCCATCTCTTTACTATAAAGTAAAATTGCAAGACGAGGATTTGCATCTAATCGTCTGGACTACAATGCCATTTACTCTAGTAACAGATACCATGGTTGGCCTAAATCCGGATGAGAATTATGTTCATGTAAAAGTTGGAAGCGAGACATGGGTTGTCGGAGAAAAAAGACTGGAGGAATTTATGAAAGAAGCAAAAATAGAAGAATACGCAATAATCAAAACTATCAAAGGTTCAACATTTGAAGGAAAAAAATACATCCATCCGTTACTAGATGAGATTCCAGGACTACAAGAGTTTTCAAAATCACCCAAATTTCACATCGCAGTTGCAGAAAGTTTTGTCGACATCCAAACAGGAAGTGGTCTTGTCCATCTTTCCCCTGCAAACGGAGAAGAAGATTTTGAAATTGCGTCAAAAAGATCAATACCCATATTCAATCCAATAAATGATGAGGCCAAATTTACAAAAGATGCAGGAATCTATGCAGGATTATTTGTAAGAGATGCAGATGAAAAAATAGTAAACTCGCTAAAGGAAAAGGGTGCCCTAGTCAAGATTGGAAAGATAAAGCACCAATATCCACTGTGCTGGAGATCACAGCACAAGCTTCTCTGGCTTGCAAGAAGAGGATTTTTCTATTTTTTGGACAGACTAGGTGATAAGGCAGTAAAGGCTGCAGAAAATGTAGAGTATTTCTTTGAACCTCCACGAAATAGATTTTTGGAGATAATAAAAGACAAGCATCCTTGGTGCATCTCAAGGGAGCGCATCTGGGGATGCCCTCTACCCATATGGAATTGTAAAAAATGCAATCATAACAAATGGTTCTTCTCAAGAGATGAAATTGTGAAAACAGCGTCTGAACTTCCAGATGGACCGAATTTTGAACTTCATAAACCATGGATTGACAACATAGTCATAAAATGTGAAAAATGTGGAAACAAAATGGAAAGAGAACAATTTGTTTTGGACACATGGCACAATAGCGGTGCTGCACCTTATGCCTCGCTTTCTGATTCAGAATATAATGAACTAATCCCAGCACTTTTTCTAACAGAAGGAATAGATCAGACAAGAGGATGGGCATATACCCTTCTAATAGAAAATGTAATTTTCAATAATGCACCAATTGCACCATTCAAGTCATTTTTGTTCCAAGGCCACGTACTTGATGCAAACGGAAACAAGATGAGCAAAAGTAAAGGAAATGTAATGGATGCAGCAGAGCTACTTGGAAAATATTCTGTTGACATGATAAGACTATACTTTATGTGGAAGTCAAGTCCAATCGAGCCAATCAATTTCAGTACAGATGAGCTTGTATCAAGACCATATCAGATTCTAAGTACTTTATATCATCTTCATCTATACTTTAAACAAAATAGCGAATATGACAAGTATGATAAAATGTATAACATACAGTGGGCAAAAGACAAAAACCTCTTAAAAGAATCAGAGATTTGGGTTTTATCAAAACTTCAAAAATTAATTTCTTCAGTAATTGAATCACAGGACAAGTGTAGATTTCATGAAGCTGCAAGATCAATTGATGATTATCTTATAAATTCTGTAAGCCAGATATACATTCCAATTACACGTGAAGAATTATGGGCAGAAGACGATTCTCAAAAGGATAGGAGGTTTGCAATCTATGCAACACTTGCAGAGATTTTACGAAATTTGGACATATTATTACATCCAATATGCCCCTTTACCACCCAGTACCTGTATAGTACAATGTTTGCAGAGAAAAAGAACATACTTTTGGAAGACTTTCCATTAGCACAAGATTCTCTTACAAATGACAAAGTCGAGGAAGCATTTGATTTGATGAAAGAGACAGTATCAGTTTCTGCAGCTGCAAGAATGAAGGGCAAACTCAAGAGAAGATGGCCATTAAATGATGCAATAATTTGTGTAGAACCAACTCAAAAAGCAAAGTTAGAGACCCTCTCAGAACTGTTACTCTCACAACTCAATGTAGAAAAGTACAACATTATAGAACTGCAAAAATCAGAAGGACTTGATCTCTGTATCAAGTCTATTACATGCAGAACTTCCAATAATTCCAAAAGTAGAACTTGAGAGAAAAAAAATAGGACCCAAGGCAAAACAAAACATGGGAAGACTGTTAGAAAAGTTTTCTCAGACTGACCCAAGTGTAATTGTGGATAGTCTTTTGAAAAAGGGGGTATACACTTTTGATCTTGGAGACAACAAAATCGAATTATCTAAAGAAGATTTTATAATAGGGTATTCAGAAAAGGAAGGCTTTGCAATGTCAAATCGTGATTCACTTGTTGTATTTATCAGCACCACTAGAAACCGAGAAATGCTAGCAAGGGGTTTGATACGTGACATTGCAAGAAGATTACAAGTATTAAGAAAAGAGAGAGGTTACAATCCAACTGATGTACTAGAAGCAGCATATGTTTTGGGTCTTGACGAAGAATCCCTGGAAATGGCAAAAGAAAAACAATCAGAATCTTTCTTTCCTAGTTAGAGTAAAAAGAATTGAATTTGAGGACAAGGCCAAAAATTACAAAGATGAGGATCTGGATGGTCAAAAGATTCGAATCTCAGTTGAGTAGTGATTCATCCATTGAATTAAATAATAAAAACACACACAGTATTACATGCCAAAACAGATAACCCTAGATGGTTGGCTTGTATCACATTTTGCAGTTTTACTAAAAAAAGCATCCTCACATGTTACAAAGACCAAAACACCTCTAGTGTTGTATCGAAATACATTGGAGGAGGAGGAGGAAGCATACCAAGAAACAGTGTGTACTATAACAGACGGGTATGTTGTCGTACAGGTAATCACATCTGGAGGAGGTGTGGTTCCAAGTTTTCAGCAACAGTTCGTCTTTACATTAGATGAATTTCCCAATTGGCTCATGCGAAAAAGCAAGGATTTGTTCCTACAGTGTGTAGATCTCCTAGAAGAGCAATTCAGCTGATGTAGAAGACATTTTTTCCATTTATCATATCATAAAATTCTAATTTTATGATAAGGAGGCTTAAAAATATCTGATTTGGAGTTGTAATTAGTTTTGGGGGTAATGGGCCAGGCAAGAGGGTGTCATTAGACACTCGGTTCCGACCCCAAAACTTTTCTTAACATAATTGTATCCCTTACGAAACCTGAAGTTGTGCAAACATACCAGTATAATTGCATTATGTAGATATTCATCCAAGATATTTTCATGACAGGATATTTACAAATACCAGAAAGAAATAAAATGACAGATTTGCGATCAGAAATAAATTCGACGTCAAATAATGATTAAATCAATAACAAAGACAGCAAACAGATTATAAAGACCATAAAAATGAAAAACCACAATGCGTTTACTAGAGTATCAGGCAAAATCATTGTTTGCAGACTATGGAATTCCAATTCCAAAAGGTCTTACATCTACAGACATCGGACAAGGCAGAAAGGATGCATCAGTATTAGGATTTCCATTTGTAATTAAAGCTCAGATGGCAGTAGGTGGAAGAGGAAAAGCAGGTGCAATTCAGAAATGCCAAAATGCAGACGAGTTTGAGTTAAAATATCCAGATATAATGCAGAAAGTGGTCAAGGGAGAAAAGACCAAAGCAATTTTACTTGAAAAAATGGCAGATATCAAAAAAGAACTTTATCTTTCATTGTTTTTGAACCGAGGTAAGAGATGTTATACAATAATAGCATCTGCAGAGGGCGGTGTTGAAATTGAGTCTGTTAAAAATCAGATAATACACGAAGTTGGACTAGGAAACGTAGATACAAAGACTGCAGAAGAAGTAGGAAAACAAATGGGATTGAAAGACAAAACCTTAACCCAGTTTATTGACATTTTACAAAAATTAGCAAAAATCACAGTAGAAAAAGAAGCAGAACTTGCAGAGATTAATCCTCTTGCAATCCTAGGGGATGATTCAGTTGTGGCATTAGATGGTAAAGTCATCATAGATGACAATGCAATGTTCAGACATGATGAATTACGCAAGTTCCAAGAAGTCTCAGAACTTGAAGAAAGAGCAGAAAAAAGTGGTTTTTCATTGGTGGAATTGGATGGAAATATCGCAGTGGTAGGAAACGGGGCAGGTCTAGTAATGTCTACTTTAGATATGCTATCAGATAATGGAGGAAAACCTGCTTGCTTTTTGGATGTAGGAGGCGGTGCAACTACTGAGACAGTCTACGAAGCTCTTACTTTGATTAGTAAAATGAAAAAGGTAAAAGGAATTCTTGTAAATCTCTATGGCGGAATTGTCAAGACCACAACAGTTGCAATGGCATTTATCAAAGCATATGATGAGAAAGTAATTGATCTTCCAGTATTTGCAAGAATGTCCGGTGCAGAGGCAGACAAGTCAAAAGAAATGCTCAAAGGTTCTAGAACAAAGATGTTTGATACAATTGAAGAAGCAATAAATGCAGCAGTAATTGAGATGAATAAAAATGGTTGATCTTTTTGAAATATTAATTGGAAAAGAGGGTGACAAGGATTACCAAAAAAAACCTGTCATAGTACAAGGAATCACTGGCAAGTTTGGCGCGTTTCACACACAGCAAATGTTGGCTTATGGTACAAACATTGTAGCAGGAGTAACTCCAGGTAAGGGTGGACAAAAATTGGAAGGGGTACCAATTTATGAAACAATGAGTGAAGCTGTTGGTGCAACAGGTGCCAAGATTTCAATAATATTTGTACCAGCAAAATTCTTTCTTTCTGCGGCAAAGGACGCATTGGAGTCAGGAATCAAATTACTAATTGCAATACCAGAACATGTCCCTGTAAAGGACGCACTAGTAATAGTCGAACTGGCAAAGAAAAAAGACGCCATAATAATTGGTCCAAACACACCAGGAATCATCATTCCAGGCATAATGAAAATAGGAATCATGCCAGCATCTCCTTTCAAGCCAGGTAGGATTGCAGTCATATCCAGAAGTGGTACTTTGATGTACGAGTCATCTCATAATCTTTCAGTTGCAAATTTTGGCCAAAGCATATGCTTGGGAATTGGAGGAGATCCAATCAATGGTACTCCGTTAATTGAGGCATTTGATACCATAAGAAACGGTGCAAATATAGACGGAGTAATCGTCGTTGGAGAAATTGGAGGAGATGCCGAAGAGATGCTTGCACAGCATATCATTGATACTAAATTTGACAAACCAGTGGTGGCATACATTGCAGGAAGAGCAGCACCAAAAGAAAAGAGAATGGGTCATGCAGGTGCTATTGTATATGGAAATTATGGGTCTGCAGAATCCAAAGTATCCATGTATGCCAAGGCAAATGTACCAGTTGCCAAGAGACCTGCTGAAATACCTATGCTTCTTGCAGGAAAGCTTGGAAAAGGTAGAATCAAATAGCAGGAAAAACGGAGAAATAGAAAATGCCTATCACCGATCCACTAAAAAAATCAATAGCCCAGAAGGCTAGACTTCACTTTAAAGTCTGTTTTTCATGTGGTGCCAAAAATCCAATTAGTGCATCAAGGTGTAGAAAGTGTCACAACGTCTACCTTAGACTGAAGAATAGAACACTTGGAATTAAGAAGTAGTTAACAATCTCCGCCACATCCACAACTATCATGTACCATTTTTAATGGATTTTTAGCATCAAATTTTGCTTTTTGATAATGTGCTACATTTAGAATCCGTTCAGCAACTACAGGATTAATTTTTTGTCCATCATCAAGCCAATTTTCTATCTCTTCTATTTTGTAAGCATCCCCACTTGATAGAATTTTTTTGAACGTCTCCCCAATCAAATCATCCGGTTCACTTCCAATGATTTTATCACAATCAATAGATTTGAGATGATTTAGTAAAACAAGTGATCTTTCGGAGAGGGGCATAAATCATTTAATGTATAGTCAGTATAATAATTTTCTAAGATCTCTTGATATATAGGGAACTGTAAGATTTTTTGAAAATAATTTGTTTATAATTAACTTTAAAAATTATGATGAGATTGCAGGTTCAAAATCACTACGTTTGGCAAAGAGTGCTTCAAAGATTGCAAAAAAATACAAACTAAGAATTCCAGTATGTCCTCCCCAGCATCTCATGTCAGAAGTTACCAGAGTATCTGCAGACGTATTTGCTCAACATCTTGATAATTCAAAAGTAGGTAGTACCACAGGATTTGTCATTCCCGAGATTGTAAAAAAATCAAGAGTTGCAGGTTCTCTCATAAATCATAGCGAGCACCGCATACCATCAAATGAAATTGAAGATTTAGTTGTAAGACTTAGAGAATTGAAAATGACATCAGTTGTTTGTGTCCAAGATGTAAATGAAGCATGGATGTATGCCAAGATAAACCCAGACTTTATTGCAATAGAGCCACCAGAGCTTATAGGCAGTGGAAAGGCAGTTTCTAAAGAAAAGCCAGAAATCATAACAGAATCAGTCCAAGCAGTAAAAAAAGCAAATAATTCCACCCAACTATTATGCGGAGCAGGAATTGTTTCAGGTGAAGACGTATCACGGGCACTAGATCTTGGTGCAAAAGGCATACTTGTTGCAAGCGGCATAGTGAAGGCCAAGAATTGGGAAAAGGCAATAGAAGAATTCGCACTAGCTTTTACCAGAAAATAATTTTTGTTTTTTGTATAGAGGACATATTGCACTAGTAATTGTAAGACATGGTCTTAGAAAATGACATACTCGAAGAGTTAAAGAAGATCATAGAGGCAGTCACGCCAAGTTGCACCCCCAGCACCAGAGCCCAAAGGTCTCATTACGGAATTTAAAGACTTTATTGGTAAAGCAGGAGTTTTAGGTTTAGCAATAGATTTCATCATGGGGACTGTAATCTTCGTAATAGCAAAATTTGGACGAAAGGCGGGCTTGTAGCCCTCACATAATTTTTCCTTATTTTATCACATATTCATTCATTAAAGAACACTGAAATATTGAATCAGACATTTCATTCACATAATGCTTCCAAGACTTGAATCAATAAAACAAGGTAGAATGAAGATTGGGCTGACTCAGCAAAAACTTGCATCTCTGACAGGAGTTAGTACATCAATGATAAATCAAATCGAGTCTGGAAGATGTCAGCCAAGCTATTCCACTGCAAGAAAAATATTTGAAGTGTTATGGTCACTTGATAGTCAGTCATCAACAAAGGCAGGAGACATTTGTAGTAAAGAAATTGCCAAGCTCAAAGCTAATGATTCTTTGCAGGATGCAATAAAAAAGATGCAAGAGTTATCCATTAGTCAGATACCAATCTTTGATGGTACTGAAGCAGTAGGTGTGATTACAGAAGATGGTATTGTAAAACATATTTTAGATAGCGATGAGACTCAACGAAAAAAGAATCAAACTAGCTGAGATAATGGATCCTAGGCCTCCGATTGTAGACTATAACACTCCAGTCAAGACACTCGTATCATTAATTAGATATTCAAAATGCGTTCTAGTATCAAAACAAAGTAGGATTGTTGGAATAATTACCGCATCAGATACTCTAAAGCTGGTAGACTAGACTAGGTTTCTATTTTGGATGAGAGCAAAGTTCTGCCAATACACCATGCAATGATTTTGGATGGATGAATGTTATTTTGGTCCCTCTTGATCCAGGTCTTACATCTCCCAAAAATTTTATGCCACATTCTTTCATTCGGTTGACTTCGCCATCTATGCCATCGGTTTCAAGTGCAATGTGATGTAGGCCCTCACCTTTTGTTGTAAGGAATTTTTTAATTGGACTAGTATCTTTTGTTGCCTCCATCAATTCAATCCTAGAATTGTCAAGGTGCAGAATTGCGACTCGGACTCCTTCTGTTTCTACTGTCTCAAACTCCACTTCATGGATACCAAGTGCTGCTTGGTATTCTTTTACAGCATCATCTAGATTATTTACTGCAATGGCCACATGGTCTATTCGCATTTTAAAATGTCTCCTTTGGTTGATAAATTCCAAAGACTTCTCTGAATGTATTACTAATCTCGCCCAAAGTAGCATAACTTTTTACTGCGTCTAAGATGTATGGCATTAGATTTTCATCCTTGTCTGCAGCATTCTTCATTTTTCCAAGCGCGGATTCAACTTTGGCATTATCACGGGTACTACGAAGTTCTTTTAGATGTTGCATTTGTTGTGTTTGAATACTATCATCTATCTTCATAATGTCGGGCTTTTCTTTTGTCGAGTCTGTGAATTTATTGACACCAACTATGATTCTCTCTTCCCCGTCAATTTCCTTCTTTAGACGGTAAGCGTTTTGTCTAATCTCAGATTGGAAGAATCCGCGTTCAATTCCAACAAGAGAGCCTCCCATTCGATCAATTTTCTTGAGATACTTGTTTGCTTCAGATTCTATAGTGTCGGTCAGATGTTCTACATAGTATGAACCAGCAAGAGGATCT
Organism: uncultured Nitrososphaerota archaeon; assembly: GCA_963722115.1. Lineage (GTDB taxonomy): Archaea > Thermoproteota > Nitrososphaeria > Nitrososphaerales > Nitrosopumilaceae > Nitrosotalea. Next base: position 10,176 of record CAVRLU010000027.1, on the reverse strand, counting down.
ACAGTTTTTGTAATTCCACTTTCATGTCCAACTATCTGTTGAGTTCTCAGAGCAATTTTGACTGCTGCTTCTGTGGGTAAAGCCAATGCTTCATCTTTTGAATTTGTATGAAGTGATTGGCATCCACCAAGTACGGCCGCCATAGATTGTATTGCAACACGAACAATGTTATTGTCGGGCTGTTGTGCAGTAAGTGATTCTCCACTTGTTTGAACATGGAATTTTAGCTGAATAGATCTTTTGTCTTTTGCATGGAATCTATCTTTTAGTATCTTGGCGTAAATCCTTCGTGCGGCTCTAAATTTTGCAATCTCTTCCAAGAATTCACTAGTACAGCAAAAAAAGAAAGACAGCCTTGGTGCAAATGTATCAATTTTCAATCCGCGGTCAACACATGTCTCAATGTATTCTATTGCATTTGCAAGAGTAAATGCAACTTCTTGTACTGCATTACATCCTGCTTCGCGCATATGATATCCAGATATTGATATTGGATACCATTGAGGAACTTTCTTTGAACAGTATTCAATCATATCTCCAATCAATCTCATCGATGGACGCGGCGGATAGATGTACGTGTTTCTTGCAATGTATTCTTTTAGTATATCATTTTGAGTTGTTCCTCTGAGTTGCTTGCTATCCACTCCTTGCGATTCGCCTGTTGCAATGTATAATGCAAGTAAAGTTGAAGCTGTGGAATTTATTGTCATTGAAGTGCTGACCTTGTCAAGCGGAATTCCATTAAAGCATTTCATCATGTCTTTAAGCGATGTAATTGATACACCTACCTTACCTACTTCTCCCTCTGCATGAGAGTCATCAGCATCATAGCCTATCTGAGTTGGCAAGTCAAATGCCATCGAAAGGCCTGTTTGACCCCTTTCAAGAAGATACTTGAATCGCTGATTTGTCTGTTCTGCAGTTCCAAAACCAGTGTATTGTCGCATTGTCCAAAGTCTATCTCGGTACATTCCAGGATGAATTCCCCTGGTGTACGGATGTTTCCCTGGCTCTTCGGTCTTACTTTTTGGTTTGACCTTTGAATCATAGAATCGTTTTACAGCAATATTAGAATCAGTCTTGATTACTTTTACCATATCACATTAATCCCTTGGATATTTTATCTGCCGCTTCAAACGGATCAATTTTTTTTGATTGCACTTTTTTAAGATAAGATGCGTATGATTTACTTGAATCAAGCATTGTGCTAACTTTAGACTTGACATTATTTAAAACAATATCTCTAAGTTCAGAATCAAGTCTAGACTCTTCTTCCTTGACTTTTGTCTTGTTACGTGCTTTCATCAATTCTTCCAATTTCTTTGCAAAATCAGTAACACCCTTGTTAGATTTTGCCGAAGTCATCATTACAACCGGATTCTTTTCTGACATTCCAATAAAGTCTCTGACAGAATCAAATAGTTGATTTGATCCTGGCAGATCACTCTTGTTTATCAAATACACGTCACCAATTTCGGTAAGTCCTGCTTTGATGGTCTGTATATTATCACCAGTATTTGGATTAAAAACTACAACAGTAATATCTACAACTTTTTCTATATCAACTTCGGTCTGTCCCGCTCCAACACTTTCTATTATTATTGGATTAAACCCCGCATATTCTAAAATTCTAATACTGTTTCTAAGTGATAATGAGATTGCCCCAGTTGCTCCTCTTGAGGCCATACTTCTAATGTATGTGCCAGAATCAGTGGATTCGGTCATTCTTACTCTATCACCAAGTATTGCTCCACCTGTAATGTGACTAGTAGGATCAATGGCAAGAACCGCTGTCTTGTAACCAAGTTTGTTTAATTCAATACTTATTCTGTTAATCAGGGTGCTTTTTCCTGCTCCGGCAGGCCCAGTGATTCCAATTTTCATGGATTTCCCAGAACTTTTGAATATCTTTTTTATGATTGACTTTGCTTCTTTTTCGTTGTTTTCTACAATAGATATTGCACGAGCAATTGCCCTTCGATTCCCTTTTTTAAGTTCCGTTACAATATCCATAGAAATCTCACATAAATAATACACAATAAATCTTGTTGTCAGTCAGTATTGAAATTCTGAGGTTTTTCCAAAATAAACCTTTTAAAAGCCAAAACTGTAATTGATGATACATGTCACAGAAGGCTCAAACAAAGAGAATTAGAATTTTAGTTTCAAAGTTAGGTCTTGACGGTCATGATAGAGGAGCTCTTGTCTTATGTAGAGCATTCAGAGATGCAGGAATGGAGGTAATCTATTCGGGATTATTTGCAACCCCTGAAAGAATCGCCCAAATAGTCGAGGATGAAGATATAGATGTTGTAGCACTTAGTCTTCTAAATGGAGCTCATCTTACACTCTTTCCAAGAGTAGCCAAAGCAATCAAGAATAAAGGAATCAAAGATGTTTTAGTCATAGGCGGAGGAGTCATTCCAGAAGATGACAAGCCACAACTTGAAAAAGGTGGAGTATTAGGAAATTTCGGTCCAGGAACTCCACTTTCAGCAATAATTGATTTTATTCAAACTAATTTATCAAAGACAAAGAAAAATTAGATTCATTCAGTAGAGTCAGGCCACATCATCTTTCTCATATTCTTTCCTACTTTTTCTATCTGATGTGCATCTATCTGCTGCATGTATTTGTCAAACGAATTCTTACCATTTTTTTGATAGTCGGAAATCCATTCTTGGTTAAATGTTCCATCCTGAATCATCTTTAATGCTTTCTTCATCTTTTCTTTAACATCTTTATCCATAACCATTGGACCTCTTGTCAGTCCACCATATCGTGCGGTCTCACTTACTCTTCGATACATTCCTGCAATACCGTATCTTTGAATCATGTCTACGATTAGTTTTAGTTCGTGAAGAACCTCAAAGTATGCAATCTCTGGCTGATATCCAGCTTCTACCAGAGTCTCAAATGCATTCATCACCATTGAAGCAGAACCACCACAGAGGTCTACTTGTTCTCCAAACCAATCAGTTTCTACTTCTTCTTTGAATGTTGTTTCAATTACTCCAGCTCTTGTACTTCCAAGACCCTTTGCAATTCCAAGCGTTCGCTCCCAAGCTTTCTTGGTATAATCCTGATATACTGCAACAATTGATGGAGTTCCAAATCCTTGTTGGTATGTTTCACGAACTTTGGAGCCAGGTCCCTTTGGTGCAACCATAATTACATCTACATCTTTTGGAGCATTTATCCATCCCCAGTGAATTGCAGCTGCATGAGAAAATGATAATGCTTTTCCTGCCTTCAAGTTTGGTTCAATTTGTTCCTTGTAGACTTTAGCCTGAACCATATCTGGAATCAACACATGAATAATGTCTGCTTTTTCACATGCCTGCGGAATAGACATCACTTGATGACCATCCTGCTGGGCTTTTTTCCAACTTGCACCAGAGTCCTGTAATCCAACAATAACATTAAGACCAGAATCCTTGAGATTATTTGCCTGAGCATGCCCTTGAATGCCATAGCCAATTACCGCAATCGTCTGATTTTTTATAAGATCTAAATTTACGTCTGCATCTTTCCAACTTTTAGCCATGCTGGACACTGGAAATCAAGGAAATAAAAACTTACAATTATTCCAAAATTTGGCATATATTCACTAGAGTCATTTACTGAACAAAATTAGCAGATACCATCAGATCACTATCTCTTTTCCACAGATCACACATTTTACAATTGTTTCATTGGCTTGAATCCTATCAAACTTCTTTGAACCACAATTGGAACATATTGGACAGGCTCTGATTTTTTCCACAATCTACTATTTCATGACATAAAGATATCACTTCTGTTTTTTAATAGCAGGCACAAAAAAACAGAGTTTATCTAAAAGATTTTTCAAGAATTTACAGTGAGTGGATTTATCAATTTTTCATCAGATGATGAAGACGCCAATCTTGAATATCTGTACAATATTGGGATATCCCATGAAAAACGAGGTAGTCCCCGTGATGCCATATTCTATTTTGATAAAATCTTGGAGGTGGAACCAGACCACATCAATGCTTTGGCACACAAGGGAAATGCATTGGGAAAACTTGGAAAATATGACAAGGCCATCACTTGTTATGACATGATTTTAAAAATAAAGCCAGACCACATAGTATGCATTTTAAACAAAGGTCTTGCTCTCCATTATCTTGGAAGATATGATCAAGCCCTGTCATGTTATGATAAAATTCTGGAAAAATCACCCAATAATTCAAGCGTGCTGTATCACAAAGCTTGCACCAAATCTATTCAAAACAATATTGAGCAGGCTCTAACATTGTTAGAAAAAGCCATAATTTTAGAATCAGAGTATGCAGTAAAAGCTTCTCAGGACAAAGATTTTGATTCACTTCGAAATGATGCAAGATTCAAAGCCCTAACTATGTAAGGCCAATAGAAAAAAATACCATCAAAGAAATCACCTTGTGATGAATGTTGGAATAATAGGCACCGGTCTTCTTGGAAGTGCCATAGCAAAGCGTTTGGCCTCATCAGGTCACAAAATTTTAGTGTATAATAGAACAAGACAAAAAGCAGAATCTCTAAAAAACTTTGGAATTCAAGTTGCAGATACGCCAAAAGAACTTGCAGGCAAATGTGAACTTGTCATAACCATACTAAAAGATGCTCCAGTCATAGAGCAAATGGCTTTTGGAGATAACGGAATAATTCATGGAAAACACGATGGATTAATTGTTGCAGATATGAGTACTATCAGCCCCATCGCGTCAATAGAGATTGCTAAAAAATTTGCAAACGTTGGGATTTCAATGATTGATGCCCCGGTGATGGGAGGACCAAATTTGGCTGAAAAAGGTCAGATGGTAGTAATGGTTGGAGGTAAAAAAGAGATTTATGAAAAATGCAAAATTGTTTTTGATTCAATTGGAGAGAAAACATTTCTTTTGGGAGAAAATGGTTCTGGACATGCAATGAAGCTTGTAATGAACTCACAGATTGCAATTCTTGCTCTTTCATTATCAGAAGGAATCATACTTGCAAAAAAATCAGGTCTTGATCCAATGACATTTCTCGAAGTTCTTAATTCTACATATTTTAAGACAGGAATGAGTGTTAACAAGGGTCCTAAGATGGCAAGGGGAAATTTTGAGCCTAGTTTCTTTCTTAAAATGATGCAAAAAGATCTTGATGAACTCTATTACACTGCAAAAAAAGTTGGAGCAAATATGCCAATGTCTAAACTTGCAAACGAAATTTATCAAAAAGCAGTCAAAGAAGGATTGGGAGACATAGATTATACAGGAATTCTATCTTATCTTGAAAAATCATAGATAGAATCACAATTCTTCAGGAGGTTTTATCTTCCTAAAACTGAAAAACAATCCTACATCATATACAATTTTCAAGACTCCTCCAATGACAAATGGTGCAGAAAGTGATAGTGCCTGAATTATAATTCCACTAAGAGATGGACTTACTGCTTGAGCGATATTTCTGGATGTATTTGTAATTACAGCAGCTGGAATTCTCTCATTTTCACTTACTACACCCATAAGATAGGATTGTCTAGTTGGGACATCCATTTGAGATATGCTCATCCTTGCAAAGTATAATGAAATTGCAATTGAGAATGTGGGAGCAAATGCAAGTATTATCAACAAAACATTTGATGGAATATGAGTAAATACCATAGTGTTTACCAATCCTATCTTTGAGGCAATTCTAGTAGAGGCCATAAAAGACAAGGCAGTAAGTACTCCTGCAATTGCAAAGACGTAGGATAACGTAGATAGATCTGCGTCAAATCTAGTATAAAACCAGAATGAAACTATACTTTGTATTACAAAACCACCTCCAAAAGAATCAACTGCAAAAAGTGAAGACATTTTTGCAATTATGCCCCGAGATTTTGGAGAGATATTTTTTATCGAAAGACTTGATTTTGACGCTCCATCTTTTACTTCAATATGTTTAGAAAGTACTAGATAAATTGCAAGGACTACTATTGCACAAGCCGCATAAATTAGAAACAGAGATTTTATCGCACCAATTTGATCAAATCCATAATTCTGTTGTAGAAGTGATGGCAAACCTGAAACTAGCACTCCTGCAGACATGGCAAAAGTTCCAACAGTATTGTAAATTGCAAATATAGAATTTCTTTTTTGTACATCACGTACAGTTTGTGGCAATAATGCTTGTTCTAATGACAAAAATGCTCCAACTTCAGATCCTGTGACATTTATAGTTCCTACAAGTGCTGCAATGATAAGAGCCACATAGTTGTCTGTTACAAAAAATATGACAGATGAAATTATCATCAAAATTGCATACAATACAAGAATTTTTCTTCGGCCCATCCTGTCTGCATAAGCACTTGAAAAGAGATTGAAAAATACACTGTTTACTAGGGTAGCAGTAAGTACGATACCTATTAGAACATCGTTAAATCCGATTAGTTTCAAATAGATTGCAAGGATTACACTAAGAAATCCATACGAAAAAGTTCTAACAATTCTTGCCCCAAGTAAGAGTTTACCGTCTCGTGAAATCCATTCAAGACTCATTATTTTCCAAGTCTTGCTTTGTGCAATTCAATATCAGATGTCTCCACCTTTTTGAAGAGGGGGGAAGCAGGACCTATCTTGTGGCCTTCTTTTATTTCGATTTTAGAGATAGAGTTCCATGATTGCTGTGAAACATTACCGCTCATGCCAAGTTGTTCCCATATCCTTTGAGATGATTCAGGTAAAAAGGGACAAAGTGAAATTGCCAAGCTCCTAACAGCATTTACAGAGAGGAAGACACAGTTGTTTGAGCCATCCCCGCCTTTCCATGGTTCTTTTTTCTGAAAATACTGGTTAAAATGAGCTGAAAATTCTATAATTTTTTTCAGCGCTTTATCAAGACTGTTATCTTCCATCAATCCAGTAAGTTCGCTTGAAAAATTATTTATTGTATCTTGTGCCTCTTTGTCACTTGCATCAAATTCATTTGTATTTGGTACAACTCCTGACAGAGTTTTTTGTGTAAAACCAAGAGCCCTATTTACAAAATTTCCAACATTTCCAATCAATTCGGAATTAATCCTTGATGCAAATTCCTCCCAATCAAAATTAAGATCATCTTGACTGTACGGTGTAATTAGTGCAAGATAAAATCTAAGATAATCGGCAGGATAAATGGATACAAAGTCTTTAAGACCAATATACCAATTACGACTCTTTGAGATTTTTTTAGATTGTAGCATCAGGTGTCCCCGAGTTGGAATATAATCAGGTAGTTTGAACTCTTGTTGTATACCAATCCTCATTGCAGGCAAGAAAAGATAATGATGATATACAATATCTTTTCCAATGAAATGGTAAATATCAGCAGAGTTCCAAAAGTCTTTTCCGTTCATGCCTTTATCATTTAGAAATTTCATGGCAGTAGAAATGTATGCAAGATGATTGTCAAACCAGCCATAGAATACCTGTCCTTTTGCTTGCTCAAGAGGAATTGGAACCCCCCAATTCATGTCTCTTGTTATATCCCAGTCAACGAGACCCTCCTTTATCCAGTTTTGTACGTATTTTTTAACATCCTTTTGTAGGTGAGAGTCTGCCTCCAACCATTGATTTAGTTCATTAACAAAGTTAGTTAGTTTGAAGAAATAGTGTCTTGTCTTTTCTTTCGTTGGAGGATTCTTGCATATAGAACATTTTGGATCCTCAATCTCTTCTGGAACTCTTCCGCATTTTTCACATAAATCAGAATACTGGTCTTCTGCTTTACAATAGGGACATCTGCCTAGTACATATCTATCAGGTAAGAATTTCTTATCAATAGTACAATAGAATTGGATAATTTCTTTTTCGTAAATGTGTCCATTTGCCTGTAATTTTTTAAAAACTTCCTGAACAAATGTTACGTTTTCTGGAGAACTTGTCCTATAAAAAAAATCAAATCCTATTCCAAAAGCAGTAAAGTCTTCGTAATCACGCTTGTTCCAGACCTTTACGTATTCTTCAGGAGTCTTGTTCTCTTTTTCAGCCTGGATCAGAATTGGAGTTCCAAAGTCATCTGATGCGCAAAAATAGTATGCTTCAACGCCACTTAGTTTTAGAAATCTAGTTGTTATATCAGCAGGCAAGTATGTAGATGCGACATGCCCAAGATGTATCTCACCATTGGCATAAGGTAAAGCACTTGTAATAATCGCCCTTTTCATTATCAGAGTAAAGTCTGTGTATGATTTAAGCTATGCCCAACTTTGGCCGTATTTTATCTGAGCTGTAGTGAGCTTGTCCATGTCAACATTCATTGCCTTGAGTGCATCCACTGCAATCTGTTTGTCTATTTCTTGTGGAACAGTAATTACATTCTTTCCAATCTTCTTGTGATTCTTTGCAATGTAGATCATTGAGAGCAATTGATTTGAAAACGATTGAGCCATAACTTCCGGTGGGTGTCCTTCCGCTGCAACAAGATTTGCAATTCGTCCCTTTCCGATAAGGTAAACATGTTTACCATTCTTGAGAACACATTCATCAAGATTTGGTCGTACTTCTCGCACTGATTTTGATTCCGTTAGCAAGAATTTGGCATCCACTTCAACATCAAAGTGGCCAACATTACCCAAGATGGCACCGTTTCTCATAGTCAAGATGTGCTCTTTTCTAATCACCCCAGTTTGACCTGTCGCAGTTACGAAAATCTCACCCATCTTTGCTGCGTCAGCCATTGGTAAAACATCAAAACCATCCATGTGAGCTTCTAATGCCCGTACCGGATCAACTTCGGTGACACAAACTTTTGCACCCATTCCACGGCATCTTGATGCAACACCTCTTCCCACCCAACCATATCCTGCGATAACTACACGTTTTCCTGCAAATAACAAATTCATTGATCTGAGATAACCATCAATTGTACTCTGACCCGTTCCATACCTATTGTCAAACATGTGTTTTGTATATGCGTCGTTAACAGCAATTACAGGATACTTGAGTTTCTTTTCTTTTGCAAGAGCCTTTAATCGTATGACACCAGTTGTTGTCTCTTCGGTTCCTCCCAAGACTTTCATTGATGCAAACTTTTTGTTTCCATGAATTTTACTATGACTGTCAGATCCATCATCAGTAAGGATCTGAGGTTTATGACTTAGCATCTGTTCTATGCACCAATCATATTCTTCAGTGGTCTGACCTGTCCAAGCATAAATATGAATTCCATTTTCGGCTAAAAATGCGGCGATATCATCTTGTGTTGAAAGAGGATTTGCAGCACATGCACTTACATCTGCACCCAACTCTTTTGCTCCCATAATCAAAACTGATGTTTCTTTTGTTATGTGCAGGCATATTCCTATACGTAGTCCCTTTAGTGGTTGAGATTTCTTTAATCGTCCAACAGTATTAGTGAGAATTTGCATGTGATCCCTTGCCCATTCATATGAGAGCTTTTCCCTTTTCTGAAAGACTAGGATCTTTTACTTGACTCATAACAGTTCACGATTTTAAGGGGTATAAAACAGTATCAAAAATAACAATCTAAATATTGGATTGATTTAGTTTTACAAAACATGGCGTGGAAGAAGGTAGCAGAAAAAGATGCAGTTGCCCCAGGAAAGGGTCAAGAATTTGTCGTAGATGGAAAGAGAATAGCCATATTCAATCAAAACGGTTTTCATGCACTAGATTCAGTTTGCGTACATCAAGATGGCTCTCTTGCACCAGGTAAACTGGATGGGGATATAGTAGAGTGTCCACTTCATTTCTGGCATTACAACATCAAAACAGGGGAGTTGCAAGATTACATAAAAGGAGTAAAATTGCAGACCTATAATGTTGAAGTAAAAAAAGACGGAATATACCTAGACGTCTGATAAGTTTAATTCTTTATCATTATTTTAAAAAATATTGAATCGTCAAATCATAGAAGAATTGATTAAAAAAGACTATGATTTAATTCAAAATAAAATTGGAAATTTTTTAAAGAATGAGATAGAAACAAGAAGATCAAACGGAGTTGTTTTTGGATTAAGTGGTGGAATAGATTCTGCCGTTATTGCCACATTATGTGCCAAATTCATAAAAGAAAAATCACTTGCACTCATAATGCCAAATTCAAAGATTACACCAAAGAGTGAGACAGAGGATGCAATAAAGATAGTAGACAGTCATTCGATAGAGTACAAACTAATTGACATTGGATTTATTCACAAAGAAT
>CAVRLU010000026.1:0-4120 GCA_963722115.1 uncultured Nitrososphaerota archaeon | reverse complement strand
ACTTCAATCTTCATAGTTTATTCTAATTTCTGGTTTTGGTGTTTCATATTTTTTACTTGTTACTGGTGTATCATCTAGTGCTCGATATATCAGATTCTTTAATTGAGCAATATTATATCCGGTTGTAGAAGATATTTGTAACCATTTTTTATTATCTTCTAACCTAACTGATTTGCTTTTTCCAAAACTTCTTCTTTTGGAATTAGAATCTGATTTGTTTAGAACAAAAATCATCTTATCTTTGTTTACTCCAATTTCATCTAAGGTAGAAATACAACTCTTGAATTTCTTTCTTAGTTCTAAAATGTTATCACTGATATCAATTACCACTATTACCACATCTGTATACACAAGCTCTTCAAGAGTTGACTTGAATGCTTGTACCATGTATGCTGGAAGTCTACTTATGAAACCGACAGTGTCTGAAATTAAAACCTCTGAGTTTTTGAGGGTAATCTTTCGTGTAGTTGTAGAAAGAGTAGTGAAAAGTTTTGGACTTTCTTCTTTTTCTTCTCCTGTTAATATGTTAAAAAGTGTAGTTTTTCCTGCTGATGTATATCCTGCAAGAGAGATCGTTTTGAATCCAAATCTTTTTCTTGCTTGTCTATGAAGTGCGCGTTGTGTTGATGATTTTGCTAATTTCGATTTTACACCATTCATCCTGTTTTTAATGTCATTAAAATATACGTCAACTTCAAACTTTCCTATGCCCATAAATCCTGGCTGTTCTCCCATTTTTGCTAGTCTAACTTTTTCCTTAGCTCTTGACATCTCGTATCTTCACTGTGCCATCTTTACTTGTAATGTTGATTCTGAACTCTTTGCTCTTCGTTCAAAGATCTGAAGAATTAATGCCTCTCTATCAAGAATGTTCATCTTTAGAGTAGAGGCTAAATTATAATTTTGACTTGGCTTGAGTATTTCATCAAAGATTATGACATCGGGTTTGATGCTGCCTAACATTTCCTTGAGTTCGTCTACCTTACCTTCTCCAAGACCGTATTTTGTTCTGTTTAGAAACTTATGCTGTATAATTTTACGAACTTCATATCCTGCGGCATCACATAGTCCTAATGCTTCTTTTAGAGAATCTTCTCTATCGTATGTTATAAGAATAGCAGAATCTTTCAATGTTATATCATTGTCCCATCACTATCTTATTGCTTTCGAAGTGTCTTTTCTATAGTGACGTCAAGTACAATTTCTGCTATGTCACTTGCATACTCTGATATTCTTCGAATGTTTTCGCTCATTCTTCTTACTCTATAGATCTCTTCGGCATCTCTCAATGTTTTCATACCATCTTGTACCTTCTTTTCATATTTTGAAATTTCAGCTGTTTTTTGTACCGTTCGTTCTGCCTGATTTGATTCCTTTTTGAATAGTGATAAGCAAGCTTCATCCAATACCGCTAAGGTAAATGTATTCATTTCATGTATGGGTTCAAGTACCGATTTCTTGATTGGTTTTTTGTATTCGAGTAAATCTTTTGCTATTTCTGTTGCGTGATCTCCTACACGTTCTATGTTTTTTACTATTAGTCTATATCCCAAGCAATGATAGGGACTCTCTATCCCCATCTCATTTAACATGTGTTCATTTTGTATAGCTATCTTGAGTTGCCTCATGATATAGAAACTAAACCTATCTACTTCATCATCGCTGTTTATGACTTCTTTTGCGAGCTCAAAATTTGCCTCTTCTTGTGCAAGTAGAGCATCATTTTGCATTGATTTTGCTATTATCAACATTCTTTTTAACGCACCATCAACCGAAAGTTCGAATAGATTAATGAGTACTTGAATAGTAATGCCTTCAATGGAATCAGCAGTAATCTCAGTTCCCATTAAAATGCCCTTTACTGCATCTTTGATAGCATTTCTCTGAGATGGCTTTAATCTTCCTACTTTTGATTTTACATTTATGATGGTAAATCCAAGAAGATAAAGTGAAATCAATTTCCTAACTATTGTAGAATCTTCATCTTCTGGTTTGATCTCAATTGTTGCTTCTTCTGTACCTGCAGGTTTGTTATGATGTTTTAATGGTACAATTTGTAAATTGGAAACTCCCTGTCTTACCACGGCAACCTGATCTCCTTGTTTAAGACCCATATCCATTACCCACTGTTTTGGAAGTGAAACAATGTATGATGATTTACCTGTAAACTGTATTTTCCTCATCTCTTCATTTGTTCCCATATTATATACATGATGATTATTCTATATAGTTGTTAGGTATTACTATATAGGTCATTTTCACGTTGCAAAAATAATTAACACGGGTAAATGACATGAATCGTATGGATTCAGTCCTTAAAATCAAGTATACTTTGGATGCACTATTTGGTCAAGGGGTATCAAAATATCTTCCAAAAGACGTAATGATCACATATTCAAAGAATACTGGACGAATAAAACATGTACATCAAAATGATAACTTGCTTTGTACATTACGAACAGATGGTGGTCTTGCTATTACTCCGCTTTTTGCTCAGATGCTCATGAAGAGTAAAAAGTTCAAAGAAAACTGCCTTGGAATTGATGATGACTCAAAAACCTTTGTTCAAGAAGGTAGCTCTGTCTTTTGTAAGCATGTAACTTGGTGTGGGAAGAATGTAATGATAGGTGGAGATGTAGCAGTTCTTCACAATAACAAAGTAATCGCAGTTGGTAAGGCTGTACTATCTACAAGAATGATACTGTCATTTAAAAAAGGAGTGGCTGTGAAGATCAGAGATAGTTTAAAAAGTACAAACAGTGGAGTATGAATATACCATGATGCGTGGCGGAAACCGTGAGATGCGAAGAATGTTGGACAAAATGGGCCTTGAAATGAAAGACGTACAGAATGTACAAGAAGTCATAATTAAGACAGATACAAAGGAAATCATAATTACAAAACCATCTGTTACCGAAATGAAGGCAAAAGATAATTCAATTTTCCAAATAATTGCTGAAAGCTATGAGGAAAGAGAACTCGAAGTACCTATCTTTAGTCAAGAAGATATCATGCTTGTGGCACAACAGGCTAATGTATCTCCAGAAGAGGCAACAAGTGCCTTGACCGAAGCAAAAGGGGATCTTGCACGAGCAATACTTCTATTAACAACTAAATGAAATTCATTGATCAAAAACAACACACAAACAATCCTTAAATTTTCTAAGATGTATTCTTACTCATATCCTACCAACTACAAAATAATATAGCAGTGGCAACGGTATCAGGAAAATCATATTTTAAATTTGTAAATGTTTTGAGATGTCTTAAACTAAATTATGATTCTGTGTTGCCTGAAGAAATAACATGTTCGGACAGAAGACTAATTCTTACTACCCTGCCTGAATCTTTACGAATCCCAACTACTTTGGTCCTTTTAGATGACGAGTTCAATCAACATCCTACTATTGTAAAAGCAAAAATAGTCAAAAAATTACAATCTGGACTTAATGACAGTTCATTAGTAATCGGAATTGATTCAGGTAATAGAATAGGACTATCTATTTTTTATTATGAAAAAGAAATTGAGAGTTCATTTTATACATCTGTTGATGAATTGGTATTACATATTATCAAAATTTTGGTTGGAATTAACGCTCAAAGAAAAGTTGTCAAAGTAGGAAATGGTACAATGAGAATTGCTCGGCATATTGTAAATTCACTTAATCTTCAATTCTGCTCACACTTTGAACTAGAATTTGTGGATGAGCGTAAAACATCATTGAAGATAAGAAATTACAACAAGAGGGGAGAGCGTGATAAGATATCCGCTAGATGTATTACACAGAGAGAAGGTTACAGACATCTTGTACTTCCTCTTTCAAGAATGGGCTAAAAATAACAAAATTCATAAAAAACTTGCTGATGTTTTATTTAAGGATGACCTTTAGATCAAGATGTAAAAGAACGATAGATATTTATAGTGTTTTTCATTTTTTTCTTGAAAACTATCTAGTTCCAAATAAGGTCTAAAATAATTATTTCAAAAAAACTCTCTTAAAATTATAAAAATTTTTGATCCATGCTTAAATATTTACTATTACTATAATATATCGAAACATATGACATGCAAAGGAATATGCACTAGATACAAAGCACAGAAGCCAGTAGGGACTGGTCG
>CAVRLU010000025.1:0-21806 GCA_963722115.1 uncultured Nitrososphaerota archaeon | reverse complement strand
CTTGGTGAACCATCTGGCAACCAAGTCTTATTTTTCTTAGCGAGTCTTGCTGATTTGTTATTTCTTGTCCCTCAAAGTTTATGGTTCCAGAATCTGGCTCTAAAGCTCGTAGAATCATGCGGGCAATTGTAGTCTTGCCAGAGCCTGATTCTCCAGCCAACACAAGCGTCTCACCGCTTTTAATTGAAAATGAGATTCCGTCAGCTACTCTTATGATCTCTTTGCTTGCTCCTGACAGTCCTTTTTTTGTAAAGTATTTTTTTAAATTCTTGACTGAAAGGATCTCTTCCATTCCTATTTGTTATGATCGCAAATATATCAAGCGATCACTGGTTCAAACCCTTGCTATCGCAAAGTTTTAAAAGGCTCAATATCTGAGAGATTTCGTGAACTTCAAGTTATTGGCCGTTATAATGATTACCGGATTTTTGTTTAGTACTGGTTCATCATACTTGACTCAATTGGTCTTTGCAGATGATTCACAGTCCGATATTACCGCAAGACAGCAAATAGCCGAACAAAAGGCTCTTGCAAAATACATGAGCTACTACCAGTTTGCTAACATGGATGCATCCAAGAGAAACTGGGCTGGACTTAACAGTACTGCAACTGATGAAACAAGCAGAGGCAGAAATATCGATGCTGCGGCACAAGTTTCACTACAAAATGCAGTATCTCAATTTGACGTTATACATGTCACACAACTGGCAGATCTTAGAGCAAATGACTACAAGGGAATTTCAAGTACTCCTACTGATGAACAAGGTAGAGATAGAACTTCCATGATTAACAGTGCCACTTCATCATCTCTTGTACAAGCCAATGATATTTTGAGTCAACTAGTAAAGATTCAGCAAAATTATGCCAACTTTGCTCCAAGCACCCCAACAGATACAGCTGCTACTTATGATAGACAAACCATGATTACACAGAATTCCCAGACTGCTGAGACTCAAGCCGCCTCATTAGTTAGCCAACTTGCAAAGATTGATCAAGTATTTCTTGATCTTACTCCATATGTGGGAACAAATATTCCTTATACATACAAGCCTGGTTCAATAACCAGTGAGATGACACACGGTGGACGTAATCTGACTCCACAAGAGGCTTATTCACTTGAAAAGGCTATAATGATATTCAATGATATTCATAATAAAAATATCAATTCCTTGAAATCAAGCTACTATGGTTTAACAAGTACGCCAACTGATACACAGGGTAGAGATAGAAATACAATGATAGCACAAGCACAAGAAACTTCCATGACCAATGCATTAAGAGTATACAACTCTTACTATAATGGCGTAGGCCTAAAGTAGAACCAAGTCTCTATTTCAAAATATTTTAGAAATTATTTATTCATGTAACCAGCACATGACAAAACCTGACGATGTCTTAACTTTTGGTGGCTCTTTCTTGCATTTTTCCATTGCTTGCGGGCATCTATCATAAAACCTACAACCGCTTGGGGGGTTTATCAGACTAGGTGGATTGCCCTTCAATGGGATAATTTTTGCTGTATTGTTTATCTTGGGAATTGAATTCAACAAGGCAATGGTGTAGGGGTGTTTTGGATTGTTGTAAATGTCTGATAGTAGGCCAAACTCTACAATCTGACCTGCATACATGATGCCTATTTTTTCTGCAATTTCAGAAATTATGCCAAGGTCATGAGAGATTAACATGATTCTAAGTCCGCTTTTTTTGAGATTTTTCAATAATGCCATGATCTGGGCTTGAACCAAGACATCCAATGCTGTAGTTGGCTCGTCGGCAATCACCATTTTTGGTTTTAAAATTAGAGCCATGGCGATTACAACTCGTTGTTTCATACCCCCGCTTATTTCATGTGGATATTTGTCCAAAATTGAATGCTGTAATCCAACTGAAGATATTGCAGACTCTATGACTTGTGTGTATTCTCCCTGAAAATCATGTTTTTTTAGAATTTCCTCAAATTGTTTTTTAATGGTAAAGACTGGATCTAGTGAATTCATTGCCCCTTGAAAGACCATGGATATCTGTTTCCACCTGATATTTTTCGTAAACTCTGAATCTGGAATAGTCAATATTGATTTGTTATCCCAAATAATCTCACCTGACACACTTGCATTTTCCTGAAGTGTTTTCATGATTGCAAGACCAAGCGTACTCTTACCACAACCGCTTTCTCCTGCTATGCCTATTGACTCGTTTTCTTGCAATGAAAATGATACGTGGTCTACAGCGTGTACTTTTTTTCCTTGACTCTGGTACTGGACATCAAGATCATTTACAGACAGAAATGCCATGAGTACACTATGAATGATTGGTACATTTGAGTTTTGTATGTTTCTTTAATATTCAATGGTAGCCTTGATATGAAATGTAATCGATTTACTTGACAGAACCTACTTTCTGACACTGGTAAATTAAAGGGTGAAATGGACTTTTGAATTGATTGTTAAGAAACGGGTGAAAATTAGGGAGTATATCATAATTCACTTGTTTTTGATATTAATTCATATTTTTATGATAGAAAACATTATAAAATAAGAATTTGGGATGTTCGTGTTGACTTCAATTGATGAAGAAAACAAAATCGCCTTTATGACGTGTGTCGAATTGGTTTTGATGAAAAAAGGAAACGTCAATTACAATTTGGTTATAGCTAGACTTCATGCCTTGTACAATTGTGAAATTAATGAATGCGTAGATCATCCTGAATACTTGAAAACTGTGCTGAAAGAAGTTTACAAAGATGACTACAATTCTGTTTTAGATGATATAAGTTTGGAAACGGACAGGTTAGAGGATATGGATAAATTCAAAGCCAATTTTTTCAAATTTATGACTAGTTAATTTCATGACTCGATTTGTAACAGGAACACATTTTTGAAAGAATACTGGACAAAGAAATCTCATAGAATAGAACATGAATCCCATATCACTCTCAAGGGTGACAGGAACAATAACAAGATGGAGAGGCTAAACGGAGAATTTAGGGACAGAGAGAAAGTAATGAGAGGATTAAAGAAATCAAATACGCCAGTTCTTACAGGTTATCAAATTTACCATAACTACCTCAGACCACATATGAGGTTGGATGGTAAGACCCCTTCAGAAATGGCTGGAATCACAATAGAGGGGAATAACAAGTGGGTTACTCTAATTCAAAACGCCAGTATACACGAATAAAGATCCTATTCAAAAAGTCTCTAGAAGTTTAATTAGGGAAGAAATATCTAAGAGCAATATTAGTTATACAGTATGTCTACAAAAAGTGATTTTATGTTGCCAGTAAGTAACCAAGACTTTGTACGAGATGTTAAAAGTATTTTTCAATCATCTGATGAGGACATAATAAAATTAACACAAGAAATTAAGAATAAAGGAGATAGTTTCAATAGTGTTAATGCGTCAAATCTAATTGAAACTGATATTGATTCAATTGAGGTTTACAAAGGAGTAGCTTTGTATCTAAATCATTTACTTTATGCACATGACGTACATGTAGACGAAATAAAAGATCAAATCATAAAAATGGGGATTGATAAAAATAAAGTTCAATCATACATATCAGAATTAGCAAAATTTAACGAACAAGAAAAAGCAAGAATAGAAGCATTGTATCAAGCAAACATCACTCCACAAGATCTCTATATTGCAGATATCGATTACACACATACGTACTTGAGTGTAAATGACGAAAAGGGAGATTTCTTAGGATTATCACCAAATCTGAGAATAAATGTAGAATTAAACAATATTAACGACGATAAAGAAGTGGTTTCTTTTCAGGCTAATCTTGATGACTTAAATCAAATAATCAGAAAATTTGAGGAAATATATTTTATGGCGTCTGAAGAATCCAAAAAACTTAAACAGCAGTCAAAAGTAATTTGTATTCCCGAGGATCAAGTATGACTTTAGCATATCTAGTTAACAAGAAAATAGGACGTGGTAGCTTCAAAAGTTATGGCTCTGAATTAAAACATAATAAACTGAGTCACCTATTATTAGATATAATTGATAGAAAAAATATAATGCCTAAACCATACATACATCTACAATCAAGGGGGATTAAACGACAAACAGATGCTCTCAAAATAATTCACAAACAAAAAAGACGTATTAGGGATACCAAAAAAGTGGATGCTTTCACAAAAAATGTAGCCAAATACATACAATCTGAATCTGAATTATTACAAAATCCAAAATATCAAGGCAAATACGTTGTGATATACAATGGTGAAATTGTAGATGTTGGCGATAATAAAGAACAACTACTGAAAAGTACATACAAAAAATTGGGATATGTTTCTCTCATAGTACATAAAATTGGTACAAGGAAAATAATTCATCATTATTCTCCTTTTAGACGTTGAAATGTCATCCCATCAGTATAACAATATGGGATTTATCCCACCTGCACCTGCTTTAGTTATTTCTCTTAAAAATAAATATTTGAACAGAGAAGAACAGAACGTGCTATTTCTCATAGACACTGGCACTGATGCTTCATGCATACCAAAGGGAATGGCTACAAAATTAGGATTACAAGCTCATGATTTTGTAACCGCAAAAGATTTTGATAATATTAGTCATGGTTCAAAACCAATCTATCATGCTGATTTTCACATTGATACATTTACTTTTAATGATGTCGAAGTAGACGAAATAGACCATGATTTTGGTCTAATTGGTAGAGACATACTAAATCAATTAAAAGTAATTCTAGACGGGAGAGGTCTATTCTTTACCATACAGTAACCCATCACCCGAATTGTAACAGAGATATCAAAAGCACAGATCACCCGTCATCTTAACAGAACCTACTTTCGCATAGTTTATCTTTCAGTTTTGCAAGCAAAAAATCGATTTCCATGAGGACGCCAATTTGTAATTTTGACGCAATGAATGGTATACTATGTCCTCAATGTGAATCAAAACTAGATCAGGGAGTACTGACAAAGGCGGATGTGGATGCCTCTATAAAACTAGTAAAACTTTCTCAAAAGATACCGCAAATAGAAAAATTCACTTTAAATTCATGCCGGGAATCAAACGGTGACTATGTGATATATCTTGGCAGCCAGGATATTATGACAATTAGGCAAAGTAGAGAACTTTATCGTATACTTCAAGGTGAATTTTCAGGAAAAATTTGGCTTGTACATCAAGACTCTGATGACAAGAAGTTCATTGAAGATGTATTCTTTCCAATCAAAATCCTTGCAATAAACCAAGTTTGGGCCCTGGGTGGTCTTAGAAAAACCAAAGTCATAGTATCTGGAAGAAAGACTGCAAAATTTCCAATAGATGTAAACAAGGTGATTGCAATTACACACGATCTTCGAAAGATAGAACTAGTAGTGGAATTTGAGAGAAAGTAGGCTAGTATTATGGATATTACAAAAACTCACAACATAGGTGCACTTGGACCTTCAATGAAGGGTCAAAAAGTTGTAGTTGCAGGTTGGGTAGAAGATTTACGAGAATTGGGAAAACTCACATTTCTTACTTTGAGGGATATTACAGGTGTATCACAGATTGTAGTTGCAGGTCCAGAAAATCTACAGCAAGTCAAAGACCTTAGCAGACAAAGTGTGGTAAGAATTACTGGCGCAGTACAAGAATCAAAAGCACGAGATTTTGCATATGAAATAAAGGCTGAGAAAATTGAGATTTTATCAAGAGCAATACATCCTCTACCAATAGACCCACTTGGTAGACTGGAAAGTGGACTTGATAATAGATTAAATGCGCGAGCACTTGATCTTCGCAACCAAAAAACTGCATCCATCTTTAAGATACGACATCATGTTCTTCTTTCTATACGTAAGACACTCACTGAACTTGGTTTTCTTGAAGTAAATACTCCAAAAATTATAGGAAGTGCAAGTGAAGGTGGAGTCTAATTTATTCTCTTTAAAATATTTTGACAAGCAAGCATATCTTGCACAGAGTCCACAACTTTACAAAGAGCAACTAACACTTGGCCTTGAGCGAATATTTGAGATATCGTCTTTTTATCGAGCTGAAAAATCTCATACTGTAAGACACCTGACAGAATTTACCAGTGTTGACATTGAATCTGCATTTATGGATTATACTGATGTTATGGATATTTTAGAACGACTGGTTGTATCTGTTTTTGAATACGTAGAAAAAAACTGTACTGAAGAGCAAAAGAATTTGGGAATTGAAATTAGAAAACCAAAAACACCTTTTGATAGGGTGACATACAAACAAGCAATTGAAGAACTTGGAAAACAAGGACTTCCTCTTACGTTTGGAGATGATTTGATAGACTCTCATCTGAGAAAACTCGGTGAGATTCACCCTGGATTTTACTTTTTGACTGATTGGCCACTCAAACTAAAGCCATTTTACATACATGAAAAAGAAGACAACCCTGCCATTTCAAAATCATTTGACCTTCAATTTGGATATCTTGAATTGTCATCTGGAGGTAGGAGACTACATGACCCTGTCAAAATAAAGTCAAGACTGGTAGAACAAGGACTGGATCCTGTGCAATTTGAAGATCACTTGAGAGCATTTGATTGGGGAATGCCGCCTCATTCTGGTTGGGGATTGGGTTTGGATAGGCTTATGGCTGTTTTAACCCAGATTGATAATGTTAGGGAGGTTGTACTATATCCACGAGATCCTGAAAGACTGTTTCCATAAAAAGATAAATTTTGATCACATCCAAATGAATCATGCAACAATGTGATTTTTGTGGTTCTGACTTTGGTGATAGAACTTGCTACTTTTGTGAAAAACACTGTTGCACTTCATGCATGACTGATGACAGGACTAGATGCAAACGCTGTTACATTGCAAAAAGAAAACTTGGGTGGCGTATTTTTAAGAAAAACAAGGTGCTGTTAGGATTTATTGCATTTGTCTGGGCGTACACTGTATTTCCAGTTCCTTTTATCAAAGGAATTGATCCTGCGTTCTACTGGATTTCGCTAGGAGTTGCAATAATGATCATGATTCCAATTAGTCTTGCAATGTTCTTTTGGTCAAGAGAGCCACCTGTATCTGACCTCAAGTGATACGTGATATTACACTCTGTGTAAATTCTCTAGTGCTCTTGTTGCCACCAATGTCTTTTGTCTTGATTCCTTCTTTGACAATTCCATATACTGCATCTTCTATCTTTTTTGCTATCTCATAACATGACTTGTCATTGTTTTTCATTCCTAGCCACTCAAACATCATTTTTGCAGACAAGATAAATGAGGATGGATTTGCAACCTGTTTTCCTGCTATGTCAAATGCTGCACCATGAACTGGTTCAAATAATGCAAACTTGTCTCCGATGTTTGCTGCCGGTGCCATTCCTAGTCCACCTACAACTTGTGACGCCTCATCAGATAAAATATCACCAAACAAATTGGTAGTTACTATGACATCAAAAGATTCTGGCTGTCTTATTAGATTCATGGCACATGCATCAACATACATCTGCTCAAATGAAATTTTTGGATAATTTTTTGCTACTTCTTGGCATGACCTTGAAAACAACCCGTCAGTCTTTTTCATCACATTTGATTTGTGAACACAGGTTACCTTTCTTTTCCCATTTCGCTGCTCTGCTGTCATGAATGCATATTTTGCAATTCTTTCTGATGCGCTCTTTGAGATTGTACGCAAGGCAATGGATGTATCGCCCATGTCAAATTCCATTCCTGTGTATAGATCCTCTGTGTTTTCTCTGACTATTACCATGTCTATGTTTTCCTTCAATGCTGGCATGTTTGGATAAGATTTGGCAGGTCTGATGTTTGCATAAAGGTCCAATACCCTTCGTAATACAACAATGACATCTGCAGCACTTTCCCCAACAGGTGCCTTGAGACATGCGTCAGACTTTTTTATTATATCAAGTGTCTCATCTGGAAGTGCCTTTCCTGTTTTCTTGAGTGCGGCATCTCCTGCTTGTAATTTTGTAACTTGTACCTTTACTCCAAATTTGTCATTTACTGCATTCAAGACTTCGATTACTGACTCTGATAATTCTGGACCTATTCCGTCTCCGGTGATAAGTGATATTTTGTACATTTACTGTCCCAAGTTTTTTTGTTTGAGGATTTTTTTGAGCATAATTCTGTTTATTCCATCTATCATTGCCTGTACACTTGTAATTACAATATCTTCTCCTACTGATTTTGCAGAGGCTTGATTTCCATATGCGTCTTCCACTTTGATTGTAACTTCACATAGTGCCTCAGATCCTCCGGAGATTGAATCTAATCTGTAATCCTTTATTCTGACCTTGGAGATCTCCCCTGTAATTTTCTGTATTGCATTAATTGATGCGTCTACGGGACCCACACCATAATCTGTACTGATGAAATCTTTTCCTTCGATATTTAATTTTACAAATGCGTATGGCATATTTCCAATTCCTGTTGATACTGAAAAGCCTACGAGGTGAACTAGCCTCTTCAATCCTTGTTGCTGCATGACTTCTCCTGCAATTCCGAGAAGCTCAACATCTGTTACATGCTTTCCTAGGTCTCCAAGCTTTTTGATCTTCTCTAAAATTTCATGTGTTTGCTCTTTTGAAGGTTGGATGCCATATTCTTCAAGCATCGCTGCAACTCCATGTGCTCCTGCATGTTTTCCTACTTGGAACCATCTTGTTCTACCCACGAGTTCCGGACTGATTGGTTCATAGGTTAACGGATTACTCAACACACCGTGTGTATGAATTCCTGATTCATGCCCAAACGCATTTTCTCCCACGATTGCCTTGTTTGGCTGAACCTGAACTCCTACTATCTTTGAGATGAATCGCGAAGTCTCGTAAAGAAGTTTAGTGTTGATGTTGGTTTCATATTTTTTGTCCTTGTCCCATTGGAGGCATTGTAATCCCATTACTAGTTCTTCTAAAGATGCATTGCCTGCTCTCTCTCCTATTCCATTGATTGTAACATGTGCACATTTTGCACCTGCCTGTATTGCTGATAACGCATTTGCTACGGCTAGGCCAAAATCATTGTGACAATGAACACTCACTGGTAGGTGGGTAGCCTCAATTGTATCCCTTGTAATTTCAGCAATATACTGTGGGGTGGAATAGCCTACTGTATCTGGTATGTCTAATCTGTCTGCACCTGCTTCTGTTACAGCTTTGAATACTTTTTTTAGAAATTCTCTATCAGTCCTTGTAGCATCTTCTGCAGAAAATTCAACTTGTAAACCAAGTGACTTGGCATAATGAACTGCTTCCACTGCTTTTTCTAATGCTTGTTCTCGAGTTAGTTTTAGCTTGTACTTGAGATGTATGTCTGAAGTTGCAATGAATGTGTGGATGTACTTTAATCCCACTGCTACAGCTGCATCAATGTCTTTTTTCTCTGTTCGTGCTAGCCCACAAATCTCTGCCTTTAATCCTGCTCCTGTTATTGACCTGATTGCTATCATCTCTCCTTCTGAAATGATTGGAAAACCTGCCTCGATTGCATCTACACCTAGATCATCTAATTTTTGTGCTATCACAAGTTTTTGATCTGGAGTTAAGGCTACGCCTGGTGTCTGTTCTCCGTCTCTTAATGTGGTATCAAAAATTCTAACTTTCATTTCTTTCTCCTCTTGCTAATGCACATATCCCAGTTCTTGCCATTTCAAGGATTCCGTATCCTCTGACAAGGTCTTCTAAGGCATTAATTCTATCTGGTGTTGCAGTTATTTCTAAAATGATAGAAGACTTTCTGACATCGTGAACGTCACACTTGAAGGCGTTTGCAAGGTCTGTTATCTCCTTGATG
This sequence comes from uncultured Nitrososphaerota archaeon, assembly GCA_963722115.1. GTDB lineage: Archaea > Thermoproteota > Nitrososphaeria > Nitrososphaerales > Nitrosopumilaceae > Nitrosotalea. The sequence goes on along the minus strand of CAVRLU010000025.1, from coordinate 12,036 downwards.
TCAGTTGGTTTTGATACTTTTATCTTCATCATGACCAATTCTCTGTATATGCTCTTCTTCTCGTCTAATAGTTTTACTTCTACTGTATCAATCAACTTGTCTAGTTGCTTTATTATTTGATTTAGTTGTTTTTCATCTGCCTCTGTTGTGATTGTCATTCTAGAAACTTCGGGGTTTTCAGTTATCCCTACCGATATGCTATCAATGTTATAGTTTCTTGATCTGAACAAGTTTGTAATCTTGAACAAGACACCTGGCTTGTTTTCTACTAGGACGGAAATTATTGACCACATGTTATCTCACTATGATGGTAAGATCATGTCCTTAAGAGATGTTCCCGGTGCCACAAATGGCAAGACGTCTTCTTGTGGATCAATTGGTATGTCTATGACAGTTGTAATGTTACTCTTCAAAGTCTGTCTGGACTGCTTTTCCAATTTCATCAATTGTTGTAGCTCGAATTCCTTGTGCGCCATATGCTTCTGCTACTTTGACATAGTCTGGACAATTCTTAAGGTCCACTCCTATCATTCTTCTGTCATAAAATGTTCTCTGCCATTGGGCTACCATGCCAAGTGTGAAATTGTTTAGCAAGAACACTATTACCGGCAAGTCTTCTAATACTGATACTGCAAGCGAATTTTCTGTCATGTTAAAACTCCCTTCTCCTGCAATGTCTAAAACTGGGACATCTGGTTTTGCCGCCTTGGCACCTATTGCTGCCGGGAATCCCCATCCCATTGTTCCAAGGCCTGTAGAGCTAAAGAATGTGCCTGGGTGTATGACATCAAAGAATAATGATGCCCACATCTGATGTTGGCCTACTTCTGTAGTAACAATTGATTGTCCAGGAAGAACTTCTCTTAACTTTTTGAGAACTTTGGAAGCTGCTAGTGGGTGTGGATGAATCTTGAGATTTTCTCTATAGTATTCTTTAGTTTCTTTAACTCTTTTTGCCCATGCGTTTTCTCCATTTCGTTTGATGGCCTTTTGAATCAACATTTTTACCATGATTCTAAGTGATGTCTTTACATCTCCAACAACTGCTACGTTTGTAGTCTGATTCTTTCCAATCTCCGCAGGATCTACATCCATGTGTATTATTTTCAAATTCCTCTCAAACTCTTCAAATGTGCCAACTGACCTGTCTGAAAATCTGGAGCCACATGCAAGTACACAGTCAGCTTCTGTCATCATCTTGTTTGCTTCTGCATGACCGTGCATTCCTATTGGTCCAAGTGAAAGTGGGTGGTTTTCTGGAAATGAACCCTTTCCTTTGAAAGTTGTTACAACTGGTATCATGAGTAATTCTGCAATTGATTGAAGTTCTGCAAACGCACTTGAGATTATGACTCCTCCGCCTGCAAGAATGATTGGTCTCTCTGCAGATAGTAACATCTCAGTTGCCCTTTCAATTTCTCTTATGTCAGGATCTACCCATGGATGGTATCCTCTAATTTTAACCTCTGATGGAAAATGTATCTCTGCTTCATTTTGTTGTACATCTTTTGGAATGTCTATCAATACAGGGCCAGGTCTTCCAGTTGATGCAATATAGAATGCCTTCTTTACTACTTCTGGAATTTCTCCTGGACTCATTGGCTGAAATGCATATTTTACAATGGGGTTTGTAATTCCTATTATGTCACTTTCTTGAAATGCGTCACGTCCAATCATTTTTGAAGGAACTTGGCCTGTGATTGCTACCATTGGAGCTGAATCTGCTTGAGCTGTTGCAATTCCGGTGACAATATTTGTTGCACCTGGACCTGATGTTGCAAAACATACTCCTGGTCTTCTACTTACTCTGCCATAACCGTCTGCCATGTGCGAAGCAGATTGTTCATGCCTTACTAGGACATGTCGTATGTTACTTTTGTAAAGTTCATCGTATATTGGTAAGTTTGCACCTCCCGGTAGTCCGAAGGCAATATCCACGCCCTCTTTTTCCAAAGCGATCATCAAAGACCTTGCACCTGAAATTTTTTCCATAATTTTCTATCTCCGAAAATTGCTGTGTTTTACAGCACAACCTCGACTAGCAACAAAATACTTGAAATGCTTGTCGAGTCTATTTTTTTCATACTTATCTAATGATTTTCCCTCTAAAATTATTAATAAAGATATTGTCCTAAATCCACCATGTATTGGATATTGCTAGGCACAAATTTGACCTGCATTTGCCATGTCATAAGACTTAAAGTGGATTTGTCTTAAACAATACCGATTTTGAGCGATAAAGAAGAGATTCTTGACATGATTGCCACATTTTTTACTGCCGGAAAGACAAAGAATGTTGCACCGCTAAGCGTAATACAACTTGATGATCCACGATTTTCTTCATACAGTGATGTTCCACCATTTGATCTTAAGGACTTTGCAACTACAACTGCATTAGAACAATTACGATTTGTAAGTATCTCTGATTATGATTTTGAATTGAGAAACACTCGGGTAGACCTATTTGAGACTTTTGCGGTAGTAACTTTTACTGTAAAACAATCAGGAATGATTGTGGATAATTATAGCTTCAGAGGACAACACTTTACAATGGACAGCAGGGCAACATTTGTTTTTATAAAACATCCCAAGTGGAAGATAGTCCACATACATTTGACAAAAATTTCAGATTAAAAATTTATTTTTTTGATTTGCTTTTTGGAGCCGGTTTACTTTTTTCAGGTGACTCGTTTTTTATTTTCTTGAAAATTTCATGGGCTTCTTTGACTGTGACTTTTTGATGCACTATTGCTCTTACTGCCTTTATCATAGCTACTGGATGATCGTTTTGCCAAATGTTTCGTCCCATGTCCACTCCTGCTGCACCGGCTTGTAATGCGTCATGTGTTAGATTAAACACATCAAGTTCTGTTGCAAGTTTTGGACCTCCGGCAATTATGACTGGTACAGGACATGCTGTTACTACCTTTTCAAAGTTCTCACAATAATATGTCTTGACTAGATGTGCCCCAAATTCTGCAGCCATTCTACATGCTAATCCTAAATATCTTGCATCGCGTTTTTCTAATTCTTTTCCAACTGCTGTAACTGCAAGTACTGGTATTCCATATTCTTCACCTTCGTTTACAAGATTGCCTAAACTGACAAGCGATTCATGTTCATGAGGTGCGCCGATGAATATTGACATTGCAAGGGCTGATACATTTAGTCTGATTGCCTCTTTTACTGATGTTGTTATGGTTTCATTTGAAAGATCTTTTCCAATGATGCTTGCTCCGCCTGATACTCTGAGCACAACAGGTACTGGAAAATTTGCGTCTACGGACGTTCTTAAAACACCTCTTGTAAGCATAAGAGAATCAGCAAAAGGTAACAATGGGGCTATGGTTTTTCTTGGTACTTCTAATCTCTCTGTAGGTCCAAGGAAATATCCATGGTCTACTGCAAGCATAACACCGCGTCTGTTTTGTGGTTTGATTATTTTTGCAAGTCTATTTTTGAGTCCCCAATCCATATCTTCATCGAAAAAATTTGCCTTAGTTAAGCGTTTCTGAATTTGTAATTATTATTTTCATGGAATCGTTTCCTTGATGGGCATAATCCAAAGCTTTTGCAGATTCAGTAAGATCAAACTTGTGTGTGATCAATTTTTTTACATCCACGGTTCCTTGTTCTATTAACTTGAATGCATCATTTGTATCCTTTTCTGAAGCTGCATAACTTGGTGTGATTGTAATTTCCTTGGAGTATACTTTGCTCATGTCAAGTGACATCTTTGCGTCTTTTGAAGGAACTCCAAATAGCATGACAGTCCCGCCTTTTCTTACAAAATCAATTGCCTGGGATATGGCGTTAAGGCTTCCAGTTGCAACCATTGCTACATCTACTCCCCTATTCTGCGTCTTTGATAAAATTTTTTGATATGCGTCTTGATCGTCTGATCTTATTGCTTCTGTTATGCCAAACTTTTTTGCAAAACCTAGTCTGAAATCATTGAGATCAAAACAAAATATGTCTTGAATTCCGTATACCTTGCTTAACATAAGATGCATAAGGCCTGTTGGTCCTGCCCCTAGAATTGCAATCGAGTCTCCTTTTTTGAATTTTATCTTGTTCCATGCTCGTACACAACATGCCAATGGTTCTATCATGGATGCCTCTTCAAAACTTACATGATCTGGTAATTTTATAACTCCACCATGTGACACATTCCACTCGGGAACAATAAATTCTTCAGCAAGACCACATGGTGAAAGATTTGTTTCTGAATATTTCTGACACATTGTCTCATTTCCATGAGTACAAAAGTGACAAGAATAACATGGTACGTGATGATGCGTAAATACTCTGTCGCCCTTTTTGAAATCGTATATTCCTTCGCCCACTGCAGAAACTATTCCTGAAGGCTCATGCCCTAGTCTCATGGAAGGCTGACTGTATTTGCCATATATCTTTTCCAAGTCTGAGCCACATACGCCGCATGCTTTCATGGTGACTAGTATCTCTCCCTTTCCAACTTGTGGTCTATCTACATTTTTTATCTGGACGTCTGCTGGTCCTGAAACATATGCTGCCTTCATTATTAAAATGAGTCTTGAATGGCGTTTTATCCTTTTCCGAAGCTATGCTATTTTGATGTCTTGAAAAACAAGAAATTCAATATAAAGAAATATTTTGTATATGATGTCAATTAAATAGGACATATTTCTGACAATTTATCATGGACTTGTGGCATGACATTGAAACTGGCCCAAAAATACCCTCTGTGATAAACGTTATAGTCGAAATTCCAAAAGGTTCTCAGAACAAATACGAATATGATAAAAAAAGAGGCATCATTAAACTTGATAGAGTGTTATTTTCTCCATTTTTCTATCCTGGGGAATATGGTATAATCCCACAAACATATGCCGAAGACGGCGACCCGATGGATGCACTCGTACTTGTTAGTAATCACACTTATCCCGGGGTTCTAATTGAATCACGCCCAATTGGAATGCTTCGAATGAAAGACGGCGGTGAGATGGATAACAAGATTTTATGTGTCGCAAAAGATGATGTTAGATATGACAATCTCAAAGATATTGCTGATCTTGACCAACACTATCTCAAGGAGATCGGTCACTTTTTTGAAGTGTACAAGCAACTTGAAGGAAAGAAAGTTGAGATATTAGGTTGGAAAAATGCCGCTAGCGCAAAGAAGGAAGTACTTGCTGGAATAAAGTCATACCAAAAGAAATTCAAAAAGTAATCCGATAGATTTGGTTCTCTGATAAAAAAATTACAACAGAAATGGTATTAACCTGTATTTGTAGATGAAAGCCTATGAACGAAGGCGACCTGGCCCCTGATTTTGAACTTGTCTCAAATGATGGCAATACTGTAAAACTAAGTTCATTTCAAGGAAAAAAGAACATCGTTCTATGTTTTTATCCAAAAAATCATCTCTTTGCATGTCCATCCAAGAAGGTATTTCAAATGGCAGAGGCCATAATTGCGGCATATCCTAAGATAAAAGAGCAAAATGCGGAACTTTTTGCAATATCTGTAGATACGGTTCAAGATCAAAAGAAATTTGTTGACGAATATCATGTTCCATATCTTCATCTGAGTGATACTCAAAAGATTGCTTGCAAGGCTTATGCTGGTCTAAATATTGCTGGACTTGCAAAACGATCTACATTCATTATTGACAAAGATGGTAAGATTTCAAAAATTTTCAGAGATATTAGTCCTGAAAAACATGGTCAAGAAATAATTTCATCATTACAGAATTTGAAATAATTGGATTTTTACCAATTCAATATATTTTTAAAGATGTGAGTTAAGACCTGACTTGTGCTAGATTTAGTAGCAAAAAAAATATTCCTTACTAAAGGTAAGGGCGTACATCCTGATAGGTTAACAAGTTTTGAATATGCATTAAGAGATGCCGGAATTGCTGGAACCAATTTGGTTTTAATATCTAGTATATTCCCACCAGGTTGCAAACTGATTTCAAAAGCTGAAGGCTTGAAACTAATACGACCTGGCAGTGTGACATTTGCAATTTATTCAAGACAAGAAAGTAATGAGCCACATAGATTGATGGCAGCATCAGTCGGAATAGCAGAACCCAAGGACAAGACAAAGTATGGCTATCTATCTGAATACGTCTCATTTGGAGAGACTGAAAAAGAAGCAGGCGATTATGCCGAAGATATAGCTGCGCAGATGCTTGCATCATCACTTGGAATCTCCTTTGATGTAAACAAGAGACTGGGATGAGAAAAGACAACAGTGGAAGATATCTGGACAGATATACAAGACTAGAAACATCACCCAGAGTGCTGTAGGAGATGCAAAAGGTCATTGGACTACAGTATTTACCGCTGCAGTGTTGATTCTCTAAATTTTATCTTCTTTTCATGAATATGTAAACTGCAGCTGCTCCTGCTGCAATTATGCCAATCAAAGCATAAGTGGAATAATCATTGGAAGATTTTGTAATTGGTGTTATAGTTGTAGTTGTATTGGTTTGTGTGGGCTGAACCTGTAATGGAGCACTGCCTAATGTCAACAAAGATTGGTCGCTTGTAATTGACATTGTTTTCCCAAATAGGTAAATTGCAGAAATTTTATTTCCTGACTCTGGGTCAATAATCCAGCCTTCTTTAGTCAAGTCTGTTGGAAACTTTTGACCGTCTTTGATTGTAGTGGGGGCTAAATCTCCGCCATGATTTGTTACTGCGATATTATTATTTGATACTGCTGTTACTTCTAGAATGGAATTCAAAGGAAAGAAGCCAACACTATAGTAATTTGATCTTTCAAGTTTGTTAATTCCAAACAACTCTAGTGGCTTGACTGTGGTTACCTGGCCCTTGATTGGAATGTGTTTTGAGACTTGTAATTGATAAAGTGGTGATCCTTGTCCTGGAGTGATTGCAAATGTGACTGTAGAATTGGAATCTTGAGCCATCTTATTTGCTGCATCAAAAAATCCTCCATCATCACGAATTTGTTTTGGTATTAGAATGGAAGTTAATCCGTCAAAAAGATACGAGGAATCTGGTCGTGACATTGTATATACAACTGATATGGTTCTATTTCCTGATACGATTCCTGATGTGCCAAGTGCACTATTGAGTTCTCCCTTTGGATTTACAAATACGCTGTTAAATTCTGCATTTGTAGCAAATGCATTATTTATGCTGCCAATCAAACCGTCTCCTACTTGTCTAGCAGCTGTTTGAATTGTTGTAATGTTATAAGTCTCAATAAGTGATGGAGAAATTATGTTTATCAAAATACATCCCTGATCCTGAATTCCTGTGATGCATCTATCTGCATTTGTTATTACTATCGAAGTTACATTAGCCGTATTTGCAAGCTTTTCACTAAGATCTGCAGGAACTCTCATTTCCACTGGGCTTGTAGATGCCAAGGTGATAAATGCAGTAGTCTGATTCTGTACTTTTTCATCGATTAGTATGTTAGCTGTTTCACGATACGATGCAAGTTGTGGCTGCTGTGCATAAACTGAAACAAACGAAGTCATCAATAATGAGAAAATTAATGATAGAGCAAGCAGGTTTTTCATTTAAAGCAACTTTTAAAATCGAACTATTAAGTTTACTCTCGTAGTTTTTCTATCTTTATTGCAAACCTCTGAAAAGGTTCTTCCTTGTAATGATACTTGCAGACTAACATGGTCTGTTGTGGATCAGGTCCACAGTCATAAGTAATCACGTACTCTGGTTCTCTATTACAACATCTTGGGTATTTCACTCGTGAACTATTAGTTCTCATAAAATAAAATAGTATTTGTTAGTAGGTTTCCTATCTTAGTATTTTTAGTTAAATCATGATTTAATCTAATTTCTTCCTTGGTTTAATTGCAAACAAGAGTCTTCAAAACAATCCTGAGAATAAAACAATCCCCCAGGATCTTGAACTTTTGATCTTGGGTCACAGTTAAGTGAAATTTGTATGTATTGTGAAAATAATCAGCTTAACTTATTTGTCATGATGCATGATGAACAGATACTTGAACACGTCAGAAATAATAGCAATAATTGCCGTTGCTGTCTCACTTGTTAGTATAGGATTACTTTTTGCTGATAATCTGAGTTTCCATTCAGAGATAATAAATTTGAACAATAACATAACTGGGCAATCACAGACAATCAAAGATCTTGACAATAAACTTGACTTGAACAAACAAACCATGGTTCAACTTCAAGCAAATCACACAATTCAAAGTGAACAAATTAACTCACTAAATAACAGGATAGATTCGTTAGAACAACAATTTGCTTCGTTAGCGAAACAAGTAGGTTCACTCGAGTCCAATCAACAATTAGTGCATCCTGATGTACAATGCGATAGTCCTCCAGGGAGTTGTTGAATTTTGTAACTCTATCGGGGGTCAAGGAGTGACTGAAAATAGGATTTACAAGAAATTGCCTTCAACATTGCCAAATGATTATTGGACGGCAGAATTTGATTACAAATTTACATCGTCCAGCATTCCAAATCACTACATACTTGCTCTCACTGGTACTTCAGACGACCCTACAAGTCAATCACAAACACAAGTGCTCTTCATACTGCATGGAAAAGAATTAGATCAATTATTGCTCCCAGATACCAAATGGATATTCTAAGGCAATACCGATTCAAGTCAACACTCAATATTATGTAAAACTTGAGAGAACTCCGACACAATTAATTTTGAGTGTTTTTTCGGATCCTGCAAGAAAGACACAGATTCAAGGTTCACCCATAACAGCAAACATCTTGCCAAATGAGTATTCTAATCTTAATTTTATTCAACATGCAGACAGTAAACTGGCTGGATCCGCAAGAATCTTAACCGCGGAATTAGATAACATGCTAATCTACAATCCATCAAATCCTTCACAAATATTGTTCCAAGATGATTATTCATCTACAGATGGATGGACACAAGTTGGGACATCTGTATTTATAACAAAAATTCTCAATACTATAACGGGAGAAACTAACCCAAGTAAGCAAAACCCATAGTGAGTCTGACACCACTTTTTTAAACCCTGTAGTACCGTACAAATAAAGTATGAATAATAACACAATTAATTTGCATATTCTTGAGGCTTATACCCGTGATGTAGGAAAGGGGATGGCACGTATTGATTTTGATTCATTTGATTCGCTTGGTGCTTCTTCAGGTGATATTATTGAAATCAAAGGAAAAAGTAGAACCATAGCAAAATGTTTACCACTTTATCCATCCGACGAAGGGAAAAATATTCTCAGAGTAGATGGATTGACACGAAATAATGCAGGTATTGGAATTGGTGATACGGTTGCAGTCAAGAAGATAAATGCATTGCCTGCTGAAAAAGTCACAGTTACACCTCTTGAATCCATGCCTCCGATAGATGAAAGATACCTTACAGATGCATTAGAAAATGTTCCTGTGGCAAGAAATGATAATGTCATGGTTCCTTATTTTGGAGGCAATTGGTATTTCAAATCGTGGATACTATCCCCAATACCGATGTTGTAATTAATCAGAAAACCATCTTTACTATAACTACTCAAGTCCAAGGATTAGTATCTTCAGACAATTCCTTTGTCTATCCACAAAATCCTCCTGATTCGGAAAAGTTGGTAATACTAAAAGAAGAAGTAGAAAAATATGAAAAAAAACTAGCAGAAAAACAGGATGAGATAAAAACTATCTCTAGAGAAATGTTGAGCAAAAATCATGACGTGGAAGACATTCAAAAATTTCTATATTCAAATATGATTAAGGATTTGCATGATATAAAGAAAAATGATAGAGGTATGGGAGAATTCTACATGTTGGCTGATGGGAGACAAACTATTTTCAAAGAGATTCATACAACGCCAACAGACAGAATATTTTCAATTCCATTTCAGAACGGTACATCAAAGATAATGATAATTGCAACTGAATTGATTTGAGAAAAATGAAAACTCTACACTATTTCATAATTGTAATTCTACTGCTTACACTTTTTCCATTGTCCAATGTCTCAGTACAAGCAACAAATCCATTTAAACCGGAATATTATGCCACAATTGATAAAACTAATTACAATAATACAGAGCATCCACTTATTGTGGTGTCTGGAACACCAAACACGTCTCTTGCAATAAAAATCCGAGATTTTTCAGACCAGGAGAAATTTTCAGACGTGATCAAGTTAGGATCTAATGGAACTGCACGATATTCACTAAACATCACATCGTATACAGTAGGAGTATATCATGCATTTTTGGGATATGGCTTTGATAGGATCGACCTAGGGTTTTCTGTAGGACTGATGCCCAGTGGGAGTAGAATGGTGTTTAAAGTTGAAAAAGATACATACATTCCAGGTGATAATGTTACAATCACCGGATATTCTAATCCTGATATGCTGATCCAAATTTCCTTGAAAGATCTCACTGGTCTTTCTGTAAGTTCAATCAAAGTAACTTCTGATTACACAGGGCATTTTTCATCATCTGATCTAATGATTCCTCAATATGCAATGCTTGGAAGTTGGTCTATTAGTGCCACAAGTGGAGTTGATAACATACAAACTCACATCAAGGTAAATCCATCTGCCCAAAATGGAATAACTTCTGCCTGTTGTTACCTTCATGGATCAAATTCTACAAATATTTTGCAATCTCCACTAAAACAATTCAATTTAGGAATCCCCATTTCAAACATACAGTGTACACAAGATCTTTCGCTTGTCATCAAAGCAGAAGATGGTTCTCCTGCATGCGTAAAACCTGATACTGCATTAGCATTGATTGAACGTGGTTGGACAACAAACACACCGCAATCAAATCATATGACTAGTGTGAAAACTAGTGATCCGTTTGGAATAACAGCACTAATAATTTATCACCCTCCCGATGTATGCATTAATCCTCCATCTCATAGCATTCCTGCCGGTATGCCTAGTTGTCCTCCTAACAACTTTTATCTCAAAATAAACTCAAACTCTACTGCATATTTGTTGGGCTACAACATTTGTGATGGAGAATCCTGTGCCAAAAGTAATGACTTGTCTGTTTTATTACCAATCAATGTAATTTCGAAACCTGATTATCAAATGATAGGATTACCTGTAGATTTACAATGGAAGTATGGAGATACAGTGCATATTCAAGTTGAAGTATCACCTAATGCTGACAACAAAACTGCATCACTAATAGACCTTGGAAATTCTACGATAGTACCTTAGAAAATGAAAATTCTACACTATTCCATAATTACAGTTTTAATCTTCATTATTTTGGTAACTCTAATTATAGAATTTCCAATTTATCGTGGACCTAATGCATTGATAGTACCTTCTAAGCCCTATATTGAAAATACCAATACCTTGCATGGTCTGCCTGATTACAACATCGGGCTTGTCTTCAATGGCACTCAAACATCACGAGATGCGCCATTTTATCTCAAACAGGGGCAAAATTTTACTCTGATAGCAAACATAACGTCTATTCCTACAAATTTGCCTGTCTCACTTGACATTGATTCTCATGTCGGATTTACTAAAACAAATGGAGTTGACTCGAAATTATCAGTCACAAAAATAAAAACTCCTGAACAAGTAATGATTTACGTATCTGCTACCAAGGATGCCACTCCCAATACGTATCAGATCTTGGTAGAGGCAAACGATACTTTGATGACCATGAACAGTAATTTTTATGTCAAAGTCATTCCATCTGATGAAAACCAAGGGCATATCATCAATACTGTAGAATCAGAGTGTGAAAATGAATTCAAACCAAAAGAATTCCAGACTGGCGTATTTCCAAATGGCACATCATATACTGTAACATATGTTCCAGTATTTTTACTCAAACCCAACTCGACTGGAAAGATTTGCATCAATAACTGGTCATATAACAAATCATATGATTGGGCTGGGAAAACATTCGAAGAGCCATGGCAATATTGTCAAGGGGCATATTCCTGTATTCAGGTAACGCCATCTCCACAAAATATTACAGTAAACAGTGTAACCAACACAACAATTGTTTATACAATCTCATCTTCAGGTAGTCAGAAAGGAC
>CAVRLU010000024.1:0-16130 GCA_963722115.1 uncultured Nitrososphaerota archaeon | reverse complement strand
AGAATTGGAACAAAGATAGTTCTTTTCTAAATATGATGAAAGTATTGTAACTAGTCTATTTCCAGAAGAATTGGTCCAATCCAGTCTGCTTTGGAGCGCCAATTAGGCTTGCAAAATCAAGGTCCATCGAAGATAAGATCTGGTCAAACGTACTTTCCATAAATTCCATGTATTTTGGCGTGTCAATCTCGTCTGGTCGTGCCATCTCAACAGGCTTTACCCCTGGCTTGTTGATTATCTTCACATAAGAAATAATGTCTCCTTTTTTTATTTCTCTAGTCTGTTCCAATAATTTGGCCGCTCGAATATGCTGTGGAATGGTTTTTACATATTCTGATGGTGCCTTGCTTATCATGACATTAAAAGCAAGGTCTGTCAATGGAATTTGTTTTGCCTTTAATTTCTTGGCATACCCTGATATCATATCACCAATCTTTGCCTTGGACTGCAAGAACTCTTGCTCATTTTGAACTTGGGACAATATGCCCAATATTTCATAAAACAAATGTCTGATAAATGGAGGAGTGTGTGATTTCTTTCCTGTTAGGCCCTTGACATCAACCTTGCCATCTTTTTGTACTCCGAGATAATTTTTCTTTCTTGTACTAAATACAACATAACGATATTCTTTGTCTAAATCCAAGTCAACGCCAAATTCTATCTTTGCCCAATCAACTACTTGTTGCACTTGATCCCTTGATGGGGCTTTCAGAAATAATGAATCCGTATCACCATATAATACCTCAATTCCAGATGACTTGCATTTTTCAATTGTTTCTAAAATAGTGTATCGCCCAACAGCTGTTGTGGCTTCGGCAACTGGTAAACAGTACAATGGAAATATTTCTGCGCCCATTACACCATAACTTGCATTTAGAATAACTTTGAGCGCTTGGCTGACAACCGTATATAGCTGCTTTTGATCAGCAGAAAGACTTGGGTTTTTGGACAAACTCTTGTAATAGTTGACACGCAAGTCTCTCAGAGAACCAATAAGCATGGCAGTAAGGCCGTTCTTCTTGGTACATACCCAGTGGCTTGTTCCAGGAATTGTATTTTTTTTGCACTCATCATGAGTGCAGCGTACTGTCTCATAGGATAGGTTTCTCACTTTTATTATACTGGGATACAGACTGGCAAAGTCCATTACGGAGACGTTAAAGTGGATTCCCTCTGTAGGTTCTACGACCAGACCTCCACGATATTTTTTATCTTTGATTACTGCCTCAGTTGATGCGGACCCTGATTTTAGATCAAGCTCGTCTCTTCTTGGAATCAAAAAGTTATGTTTTCTGTGTTCATAATAAAACAGACTACGAATCCATTGTGAGACTCCCATTCGAGATATGTCATCAATTGGCATTCTTCCAATTCTTGTAATTACAACAAGTAGGTTCATCAGAAGATCATTGTTAAAACTGGTAAGCTTTTGCGTTATTCTTGCATCATTAAAACAATAATTTGCCAATTCATAAAATGATAAATCTTCCAATTCTCCTTCATATTCTGTTTTAGATTCTTCAATGAGTCCTTCACAGATGCTGTTTAGTGAAAAGTCATTATACTTGTGTGAAAATGCGTAGATTTGAAATGAACGATTAGAAAATGCACGGTACAAGTCAATATGCACTCCTTTTTTGAGCGTAGCAGAATCACGCATCATTATTAGCGGAATCTCTTTTAGTGGAACACCAAGGCGTTCTGCTCTGTTGTACATAAACGGCATATCAAAATCATCTCCGTTAAATGTAATAACAAATGGATAACTCTCTAAAATTTTGAATGCATCTTTTATCATGTCTGCTTCCTTGTCTTCTTCATAGAAAGAAATCTTGACACCCTCAGGAAGTTCATTTGTTCCCATTTGGTGCCCTGCTCTTTTTAGAACAAAGACTGCCTTGAAATCATCACTTGCACAAAATCCGATTGCTGTGATTTTTTTATCTGCGATTTTTGCATCTGGAAGCCTTCCAATCTCAGATTCTACCTCGATATCAAAGGTAATTCGTTTTATGTTTGGCACAGGCTGGTTGAGAAGGTTTGCCCATTCGCTTATGTGGTTTTGAAATTCCTTGGAATCAATAATTCCCATGTTTGTTACTTTGTCAAACAACAGGCCTTTGAGTGCAAGTTGGACCTCATCGGGTATTGGGTAATCGTATTCTTTGAGTTTGCCATCTTCTACACTATAGTATCTTCCAACAATTAGAGAATTATCATACAAGTAATTTTCATAATATTTTATGTCAGATTCCCAAGTCTCCATTATGTTTCTGATGCTCTTGTCAGTCTGGGTTCCACCAATTGCAAGTGGGTCTGACACTGTAATTTTTGTAACATTGATCATCCTGTCTTTTAGCAAGTCTTGTCGTTCCACACGTTCTAGTTTTAGAACATCAGTTCTGCTTGATAGAAACTTTAATTCTTCAGGATCTAATTTTGAGTAACAATATGGTTTGTGACCCGTATTGTCATACCACAGTTTTAGTGTCTGTGATTTTGGCTCATAAAATTTCAGTACGGCGCATTTTTTCATTCCGTCATATGATGCCGAGACAAGTAGCGCAGGTGGCATTGTGGTGGTTATTTCTTCTACTGCATTTGACATTACATCATCACTTTGGTGTCAGATTGGTATTTGATTCTTCAAGCAATACCTTTATCCAATGATTTATTCTGTTTCTATCCAAAACTACAACTTCCAATCCTGCTTCATGCAATAATTCATAATCTGTTTCAGGATAACTTCCAAGGCAGACTATTCTTTTGATTCCAATTGTAATTGCCATCTTGCTGCACTCAAGACATGTAACAAATGTGGTATACAGCGTAGCGTCTTTTGTACCAGACCCTACGCCCAATATGGCACAATGCATTATTGCATTGGCTTCAGCATGATTGCACAAACACCTGTCTAGTCCCTCGCCTGAAGCAACTTTTCCCTCCATGCGAAGCTGACATCTCTTACAGCCGCCCTCAAAACAGTTCTTGACACCGGGGGGCGTTCCATTATATCCTGTGGCAATCTGCCTATTTCCTCGTACAATGACTGCCCCCACCTGTCTTGTAATGCAATTAGATCGTAATTTTGCAAGCTCTGCCTGAAGCATGAAATATTCATCCCAAGTGGGACGATCAAATGTCTTGTTCACAGTCAAACTGTATCATGCTTCAATATAAGATTACAAATTTGTGAAAACAAAAGTAAGCAAAGCTTAGCTCTTAATTTTAAACAAGCTTTTTACCCGAGATTGCCAAATGTGGATATAATTGAGTGACAATTTCGTAGAACATCGGTATATCAAAAAATCAAGTATTGAACATAGAGACTATCAGGATAATTTGGCAAAGCAGGCAATATCTGAAAATTGTTTGATTGTCTTACCTACGGGATTGGGAAAAACAACAGTTGCATTACATGTGATTGCAGAATTTTTGTCAAGAGGAAAGGGTGGTGTATTATTTTTGGCACCGACTAGAGTGCTTGCACATCAGCATTACGAGTTTTTAAAAAATAATTTGTTAATTGACGATGTTACTCTAGTTACAGGTGAAGACCTTCTTGCTAAAAGAAAAAAACTATGGATAAACAGTGTTATCTGTGCAACACCTGAGATTGTGAAAAATGATTTAGACAGACAGATTGTATCACCAGAACAGTTCTCGTTGGTGATATTTGACGAAGCACATCGAACTGTGGGGGATTATGCGTATTCTGGAATTGCGGAAAGATTTGCAAACATGAATGTAAGAATTATTGGCATGACTGCAACATTGCCTAGTGAAAAACAAAAAGCAGAAGAGATGATAAAGATATTAAAAATTGCAAGTATTGCACAGAGAACTGAAGAGAGTCCAGATGTAAGCCCATATGTCCAGCAGACTGATACACAGTGGATTACAGTTGAACTTCCACCTGAGATGAAAGAGATCCAGGCCTTGATCAAATCTGCCATTGACTCGAGATATTCAGAATTGAAAAAATTGGGCCTAAACCTTTCTGGAAATAGGTCCATGTCTGAACTTTTACGTGTGCGGGAATTTGTTATACGACAGAATCGCCGAGCTGCCAAGCCACTCTTTACCGCAATACGATTAATCCACGCACTAAATGTCTTCGAGTCCCACGGTGTAACATCATTTCTCAGGTTCTGTGAGAGGACACAGGAAAAGAAAGGGGTTGGTATCAGAGACTTGTTTGAAAATGACATGAATTTTGGAAAAGCAGTACGTCTTGCAAGAGAAGCACAAGCAAAAGGAATTGAGCATTCCAAGATGGAGAAACTAAAAGAAGTATTGCAGGGAATTCCTGGCAAGGCACTTGTCTTTACTAGTTATAGAGATTCTGTAGATGTGATACACCAAAAATTAAATGAAATGGGAATTTCTGCTGGATTTTTAATTGGAAAGGCAGGGGAGACTGGCCTTAAACAAAAAAAACAGATAGAGACAATACAGAAATTTCGAGATGGTGAATACAAAGTACTTATTGCAACCAGGGTGGGAGAAGAAGGCCTTGATATTTCTGAAGTCAATCTTGTGGTATTTTTTGATAACGTCCCAAGCTCGATTCGTTATGTGCAGAGAAAAGGTCGTACTGGAAGAAAAGATTATGGCAAATTGATTGTATTGATTGCAAAAGATACTACGGATGAGACCTATTACTGGATAGGAAAACGTAAAGTCACAGCTGCCAAAGGTATGGGTGAGAAGATGACCAAATTCCTTGAACAGCAAGAGGTACCAAAGGCAAAGGCAGGCCTTGACTCATTTTTCTAACGTGATTAGTTGAATATTATACAAAATTAAATCACAGTTAAATATCATATAAACCCCAAGAGCTTTTAGTTGAAAATTAAAAATAATGTGATAATCCTGTTGTCTGTTCTTACCTTGTCTTCAATTGTCCTTCCAGCCTACGCTGATACTTCGGTAATTACTGCAGTATCAAACAAGAATGTGTATCAGCAAGGGGACAAGGTGATAATCAGTGGTTCTGTTCCACAGATAGTGGATGGCAATCCAGTTACGATAATCATACGAAATCCAATGGGTAACGTATATGATGTTGGCCAAGTTGGCTTGCTAAACAATCTTTTTGTTCATGATTTTGTAATAAGTGACAACTCTATTGGTGGAGATTACACTGTCAATGTAAAATATGACGCACAGGACATACAGTTTCATTTTACTGTAGTGGCAAGTACATTAACTGTAATTCCTATAATTGACAGCGAGATAAAAATTAGAACAAATGGTACAAATCCGGTAAGTTATGGCGATGTCTCCGTATCTCCTTCAGATAACAAAATTACAGTTGCAATGGATACATCCAATGTCAAGACAAGCACAGTAGATCAACAGTATCAAATTCCAAAGAAAATAGTGGACACACCAGGTGGAGAGATTATACTAATGACTGATGGAAACAGGATTCTATGCGCTCAAAGTGAAACTGACACTATCAGGATACTTGATTGTGCCATACCTGCAGGCTCTAAAGAACTTGAATTATCCGGTACATATGTAATACCAGAATTTGGTCCTTTGGCAGGCCTTGCTATCTCTATTGCAATAATGGCAGTAGTAGTATTGTCTAGAACTTGGAAGATTTCATTTTAGGTTTTTACTAGTTTTGCAAGCTTTGACATATTGTTATGTTCTTTATGGCGTCCTTTAATTGCTGAATCTTTGCATAATACTTTGCAATCTCTTTTTCTGAGAGATATTTTTCACTTTCAAACTTTTTGACATGAGACTCGCATATCCATAAAAATTCTAGATCATAAGATATGGAATCCTGTGAATGGTTTGATATCTCAGATGATGGGTGTTCTTTCTCAAACTGTATAATTTCGGGCAGGCGTTCTACGTTGTTTTTGACCAGATTCAGAAATGAATCTAGCTCAATTTTTAGAGATTTATTGTCTTGAACCTGTTGAGTCCAGACTGGTTTTGCCTTGTCATGATGAACTAGTTCCTGGTGAGACAAGTCTATTCCAAAAGTTTCCATTACATCACGTGTAATCTCTTCGCGTACTGTTTCTGACATTTTTATCAGTTCATCTGTAGAATTGTTCTTGATTTTCATGTTTGACTTTTTGGTTATACAATGATACTGTGCTATGTTGAAACAATCTAACAAATTGGTTTAGAGATGGTATGACTATTCAAAAATAAAATGAAGAGGGTTTTTGGGTATGTTATGTTCTTATGTCGCCAGAATTTCCGCCGTCTACACCATTGTAGTTACACCATTGATTGACAGATGTACTTGATTGGAATTTAGGATCCAGTTTGTATGACCAGCCCCAATGTGATTCATCCAAAGTACTGCCACCGCTAAAGTATGTTCCTTCCCAATCGTATGGGTTTGGAGCACCTGTTTGGCCATTGCCATATGTCTTGAGGAGAATGTCACTCATGGTTCCATCATAGTTGAACATTCCAATATTTCCACTTGTTGGATTTGTACCAGGTGCAAATATTCCTGTGAATGTCGCTACATATCCTCCGTCAATGTCACCAAATGCTGATTCTGTCTGGATACTGGTTGCGTTTGGGCTTAGACCGCCAGTCGGTACCGCAAATATGCCATCATATTTTTTTAATGCATAAAATGAACCATCTGCTAGTTTCCACACCTTTAGATGTTCGTTGAAATGGTCAAGGGCCCAATATCCACCAACGCCAGAATCTTCATCATTTTTTACAATATATGTTACGTCCAAAATTTTTGTAGCCCCTTTTAGATGAGGCTCATCCAAAAGACTTTGGCTTGGACAGATATTTTTCTTATCAAAATCATGATGGTTGTTTTGAAACTGATGTGGTTTTTCATCTCTATCTGAGAATGCGTTTACTGTGTAACTTGTTCCGGCAAATCCGTTTGATGTCATTAAAGACAACACCAGAATACAAGCTAATGCTGTAGCGTATGCTATTTTAGTCATTGTCGCCATTTTCTCTTGATGATATATAATCATGATCTATTGTGGTGCTGTCAAATTGACGGTTGATTTTATTCGTGTATAAAATCGGTTGATAGATTTCTATTTCTTAGTATTCCATACGTGATATGTTCGGAGGCAAAACATGATGCTAATCAGTATAACTACTCCAAAGGTAACAAAGAGTAATGGAATACCTATCGCTTGATTTGGCGTTGCCATATACTTCTGTATTATAATGTAGGAAATTATTGAGTAGATGAACGTAATAACACCGACTCTTACCGTGAGTTCAGTTGCAATAGTTGTCATAAAAGAACGGCGTAGTCAAGATTAATCAATATATCTTATCATCTTTGGGGTCTGTTTTCAACTGACTTGCATTCTGAATCAAAGTGATCCACTTGTTATCGCCATTAATCTCAATTCCACAAGCTTCTGAGAGTTTTTTCAAAAGATATTTAACATCAGATATTGCCCAAACTTGTATATGATTACATACATTCTTGCAACATGCATTCCAGGAAATGAAAAAGAGGTAATACAAAAAATTAAAGAATTATCAAACATTGTTGAAGTAAACGGAATCATGGGAAAATATGACATATTTGTTAAAATTGCAGCAGATGATGTAACAAAAGTTGATTCTACCATAAGTAAAGTAAGATCTGTTCCACATATCACAAGTACAATCTCAATACCTGTACTTTATGGTCAAGGTGGAACAATTGATGACGAAAAGTAGAATCTAATACGTTTCAAAATAGCGTCTCCTGTCAGCAGTCATAATTTCATGTCTTGAAAAAACAAAGAATCCAGATAGGATGTAGTTTGTCTAACTGCAAAGATTATCTAGATTGGTCACGCAATTAGGGTATGAAAAAGATAATCGAAGTTGCAGACCCTGAGAGAATAGACAGAGTCCCTGACAAGACAATTACATTAGTATCTGATGGAAAATTTTTAGAACGAGGCCACCTCGTAAAAAATGTAATCCTGAATCTATACGTTCAAAAAAAGGATGAAACTCTGGGACCTTACTCTCTGATTACCGCACTCATTGAAACAGACAAGGGAGTCATAGAAATGACATACGATGAGGGATGGAGAGGAGTAAATGCACTGGAAGAGGCCGCCGCGTTTCTTACATCTCACCTGGGTATTTCTGGTCTGATCTTACGGTCTATCATACAACTAGACCAGTCAACGAACAAAAATAATTTATTGGTGCTAGAATCAGATTATCAAGATCCTGAATATTATGAAGTTTGAAAGAAAACCAATAGAGATTACTCCAACATGTGCCATGTGTTCAAGGCCTGTAAAGGAACATACTCCGGAACAAATGAAATCTTGTACTGAAGAGCGAAGAAAGTCCAAGGAAGCAAAAAAGATTCAATAATAAAATAATCTGATTTAGAATAGTTTTTCATTCGTTTAGATATATAGATTCTATATAGGTAGACTTTTTATTCCACGATGCCGTATATTATGCTGTCATCCGACCGACAAATGTGAAGACTCGCTTGACAGCAAAGAACTCAGGTAAGGACTTGATTTTCTTGCTAGGCGGTGCTTGAACATTTCTGGTTAGGGAAGAATGTGTGAGAACACAGTTCTTCAGAAATGAACAACAATGGCAAGGAGGGAAAGGTAGTAGAATGCGTTGGCATGTTATTACTAGGAATTGCCACGTCCACTCAAGGACGGATGACACTTTACAATCAAATTTTGTTTTATCCTTATCTGATGTTTTTTCATATAATCCATATTTTCTTTGAGTAAGATAGAATAGTTCACAGTCTGTGTGATGTATGTTGAATCATCCAGATGTGTACTCTGTCTTACTAGGTTTTGTTGGAGGATTATTTTCCACATTACTCATGACTTTAACTGAGATACCGTCTTGGAAGAGATGGGGGCTACACGGAGTCTTTGAGTGGCATGAAAATCAGGTCATAGTAGTCAAAATTTTGAAATTGGATTCAAATAAGACTCATTTTACCTGGATATTTGCACTACACTTTCTAAATGGTGGACTGGGAGGCATTGGGTTTTTGATTGCATTATGGATTTTTCCAAGTGGCGTTTCTCACATCTTTGCATCTGCATTAATTTATGGATTTTTTCTCTGGATTGTAACTCTGGTTCCAATACACAAACCGATAACAGGTTTTTCACCATGGAGGCATCCACTGGGACATCTTCCCATGTTAGCCAGTCTTGTAGGACATGTTGTATATGCCGCAGTCTTGGGGTATTTTTTTATGAACACCCCATTTTAGATTCTAACATGTCACCATGCCACTAAAAACTAAATCCTTACAGGTCTTGTCTACTTTTTCCCCAGTGTTCTACATCAAATCCAGGACAATTTCCTGCAAATTCTTTTACCATGATGATTTTACAAATTTGTTCTTGTAATTCAGAATGCTCTGTGAATTTCTGTCTACAAATTGGGCATTTTGTACTCTGAATCAATGATGAATATACAAAAAAGAGTTTATTGAAATTTTCTCTTACAGGTCTAGTCCGCTTGCATCTTGGAGCTTTTCTGTCAGATCAAGATATGTGTAAGGGTCTAGTTGTTTTGCAAACCCCTTGTCAATATTAATCAGATATATTGAATGCAGGTGGGCATTTAGTATATCATCTACATCAATTGGCGGATTTTTATAAAATCTGTCTACTAGGGATTTTATTTTTTGAATTTCCTCTAGTTTTCTATCCTTTGGCGGTTTTAAGAATAATTTTGGAATTGGTAAAATTCCAACAACGGGTGTTGCTAACGCAAACTTTGAACAATGTTTACTGTATCTTGCAATTTTACTTGATATTCTTGCTACATAGTAGTCTATGGTATCTAGTGCATGATCTGGGGGGGTAAATCCGGTTTCAATTTCCATGATGAATGTACCATCGCCCTTTGTGGCAAATACATCACAGACTAGGATGTTGGAAAGTTGTTTTTCTATGTCTACGGTATATCCATGAGCTATCAGATTTGAGGCGCAGATTATCTCCAATACCGAATGGTTAATTTTTACAAGATTTTTCTTGTATAATTCAATTAGTCTCTCTCTTACGAAATTTATCTTGGCCTTGATTTCAGGAGTCTGTCCGGTTGTTAGTTTTTCAGCCACAGTGTATACATCTTCAGTGAATTTCTCTAAATCCAAAATCTACTCTTACCAATCTAGTACGGGGTTTAAGAGGATAGCTAAATGCCATACGTGTATCCACCTTTAGATTTCATTAAAATCGTATGACTGAAAAATATATTCTACATTGGCTAGTCGAGTGACTTCATGTCTATGACAAATCTGTATCGAACATCACTGTTTAAGATTCGTTTGTAAGCCTCATCGACTTTTTGAATTGGAATTATCTCGACATCGCTTACAATGTTATTCTTGCTGCAAAAATTGAGCATCTCCTGCGTCTCTGGAATTCCTCCAATAAGTGAGCCTGCAAGACTGCGACGAGTACTGATTAATGATACAAATCCCACCTGTGTCTCTTTTTCAGGAAGACCTACTTGCACCATTGTACCATCAAGTGTCAACAAATTTAAAAATTTGTTCAAATCAAAATCTGTTGAGACTGTACTAATTATCAAATCAAAATACCCTTGTAGTTTCTCAAAAGTTTCAGGATCTGATGTAGCATAAAATTTGTCAGCCCCCATTTTTTTACCGTCTTCTAGTTTTTTGAGTGAGTGACTTAGTACGGTTACCTCGGCACCTAGTGCATGTGCAATCTTTACTCCCATGTGTCCAAGACCTCCAAGGCCGATGATTGCAACTTTCTTTCCAGGTCCTGCTTGCCAATGCTTGAGAGGTGAATAAAGTGTGATACCTGCACAAAGAAGAGGTGCTGTTTTATCCAGTGGAAGATTGTCTGGAATTTTGAGAACATAGTTTTCATCAACTACAATTTTGTTCGAGTATCCTCCTTGAGTTGGTGTCTTTCCATCCCTTTCTACACCGTTGTATGTAGTAGTCATTCCTTCAACACAATATTGTTCCAGTCCTTTACGGCAAGAAGTACAATTGCGACAAGAATCTACAAAACAGCCTACTCCTACCCTGTCTCCTGTTTTATAGCGAGTCACTTGTTTTCCAACCTGAGAAACAACTCCTACTATTTCATGTCCTGGAACCATTGGAAAAACAGATCCGCCCCACTCATCATTTACTTGATGTATATCAGTATGACATATGCCGCAATACTGGATATCCACTACTACATCATAATCACGAGGTTCGCGTCTTTGAAATGAATAGGGGGTCAGTGATGCCTTGGCTTGATTTGCAGCATATCCTGTAACTTGAATCATGATTTCTTCTTACCTGACTATTTTGTACTATTTGATGGTATTTCTAATTTTTCATGTTTCTCTTTAAAATAATGAAAAGTTTGGCTAAAGGTGCAATAGATCAACTTGGAAAATTACTTTCAAAAATACCACGTGGAGTAGGCATTATGGCATTACTGTAGGTCTATTGGAATCATTTTGCCTCTGAGAAAAACAATAAACTAGATTTTAAAATTCCAGAATTTAAAATAAAAGATGATGATACCGTAGAAATAAAGAAAAAGATAATGAAAATGACTCCTGATGAGAGGAAAAGGCTCGGGATTGGCAAAGGTACGCTCTGGTACATGAAGAAGAACATTGCATCTGGAAAGAATATAAAAATTTATGACAAGGTATTGTCTAAATTAGATCAAAACTAAGATTTGCCCACATCTTACTCTAGTGTAAAAAAAATAACATGTTTTGTTTTTACCTATAATTATGATATGATCACGTGATTATCTAGTCAATCGCGCTAGACCGTAAGATGTGTTATGTTTTGTTCACAAGTGTGAAAAATAATCAAAGTATGTTTTGATCTAGTATTTCTTTGAAGGCAAGACATCTAAAAAACCACCATGCATGTATTTTCTGTTTTGAAATTAGTTAAACTACAAGAATTATTACATTGCTATCATTTTGTTTATTAATGCATAATAATTATTAATATTATCTAAAATATTAGCATAAATACTATTAATAATTTATTGAAAACTTAATAACTATACTGGAAATGGGATGTCAGTGAAATCATATCAGGTAATCGCAATAGGTGTTGCAGTTGCAATAGCAGTAATTACAGCTATTGTTGTGCTATCAAATCCAAATATTTCACCACAAGTAAATCCACAATCAAGCACAACACCAAAACTCAAAGTAGCTGCATCGTTTTTCCCACTGTATGAATTTGCAAGAAATGTTGGCGGGGACAAGCCGAAGTTTAACAGCTTTCTTCCAATTGGAGAAGAACCACATGAATGGGAGCCTAGTATCCAACAGATTGAGGAACTGAAGGGAACAAAACTTTTCATTTACAACGGGACTGGTATGGAATCATACATTTCAAAATTCATGGAATCTGGAGAATTTACAAATATGACATTTGCAAAAGCTTCAGACGGTATCACTCTACTAAAAGTCGATTCTGCAGAGGATGACAAGGAAATTCTTGCACAAGGAGGCATGGATCCACATGTGTGGAATGACCCAGTATATGCAGAGCAAGAAGTTACAAATATCAAGAACGCAATGCAAAAAGTCGATCCTGCAAATGCCCCATATTATGAAGATAATGCAAATGCATACATTGCGAAGTTATCTGCGTTAGATAACAGCATAAAAACTGGACTGACAAACTGTAAAAAAGATACTTTTGTATCATTTCATAACGCCTTTAATTATTTCTCAAACAGATATGGTATACATGATGTATGGATAAGCGGAATGGCACCAGAAGCAGACGTGCCTCCACAAGATATCCAAAGAGTAATCCAAATTGCAAAAGACAAGGACGTCAAAGTAATCTTTTCTGAGGACTTGGTAGATCCACGACTTGCTAACACACTAGCAGATGAAGTAGGCGCACAGGTTTTGGTCTTAAGTCCTCTTGAAGGAATAAATCAAACTGAACAACAAGAGGGAAAAACATACTTGGACAAGTGGTATCAAAACTTACACAATTTGAGGATGGCTTTGGAATGTCAATAAAAAGCCACTTACAAGAGGCACGAAATACAGTACGTTTCACGAATGTACCAGTTGTCTTAAAACAGATTGAGAAAAGAAACAGAGTACAAAAAATGAGAAAGAGAAATTCCGTGTTGATAATGGGCATAATTTCAGTTTTGCTAATAGCATCACTATCTGTTTCATCTGCATCTGCAATGCCTACTTGGTGAACGGTATGTCGCATATGACCAAAATCTGTCTTGGAAAACCGTCCAGAAACAGCGATTGGTCAAACTGTGATATGAGATACATGAATCTTGCAAATCTTGATCTTTCTGGAATAAATCTCTCAGACGCAAATCTACAGGGCATGAGATTGTATAATACTAATTTTGCAGGTGCCAACCTTGCTGGTGCAAACCTACATGGTGCAAATCTTAACTTTGCTAACTCTGTCCTATGCTAATTTACTTGGTGCGAATCTAAAACAGATTGATTTCTATTATGCGAATCTTTCTTATGCCGACCTTCTGGTGCAGATTTCGACGGTTCCAGATTTCCAACTGTTAATTTCCAAGGTGCCAATATGGAAAGAGCTGATTTCTCAAATACTGATTCAGAACTTGGTAATTTTGAAAATGCCAATCTCAGATATGCTAATTTTTACCAAGCCCAATGTATGGTGATGATTTTACCCTTGCTGATTTATCATATGCAAATCTTAGTAATGCAAACTTTGGTGGAGGTGGTATTATGGCAGGTGCTAATCTCAAGGGTGCAAATGTAGCAGGTCTTGATACCGCTAGTGCAGATATGTCATGTAATAATAATTCCATATGTCGATAGATTCTGTTAGATTCGATTTATGAATATCTTCTTTTAAAATTTATTACATTATCTTTCAGGGTATTGTTTCTAACTTTTCTATAAGATTCTAATGCAGTAATTGTAAACGTACCTACAACAAGTGCTAGCGGTATAGATAACCACAATGAATGTCTGTAAAATATGAAATCTACCGTTAATGCAGTCAATATGCAGAGACTTTCAGAAACAATCAAAACGTAAAGGCTAGTTTTGATTATCTGTTTAGCGTACGGTTGTTTATGCAAATAAGGCATCTTTGTGACCCCTATTGCAAAATTTCTGAAAGTTGTTTTAAGACTTGAAACGAAACTTCTATCCTTACAATCCAGTGCAGAACAACAACCTTCCATTACATTGTCCAAATTATATCTGCCAAGAATTGAGGCAAAGGTTGAGAATCCAGCAAGAGTATAGCCTAGAATAAATCCGATTGATATTCCATCAATCCTTTGGTATCCAAACAAAAAGAAGCCTGTATTCTCCCCCACCTCTGCTGACATTATGCAAAGGATCTCAATGGCTAATGCTGAGACATACATACTTTTTACATTGAAAAAGAATTTTACAATTTTAGTATCATGTTTTTTAGCATGAATATCAACACAGCAACAATCATCTTTAGCACAATTCTTACAATCAGGTAATTCTTGTTTACTACACTCTTCAGGTATGCAAAAACAATCTGCACATTTGACAGACAATAATATACTTACAAAAAATACCTATTAAAGTGATTTTTTTAGCAGGTGTTTAAGATAGCATCTGAAATCTGAATCAGAACCTTTTTGATTAATTTTAGGGACTAGTGCAAAATCTATAGCCCTGACTATATCCCCCCATGCAACATGGGATCGAGCAAATTTGAACTTCCTAATTCAAAGGTTGTACTGAAAAATCACTAAAATCTAAAAATGTTTCACAAGGATTTCATTTTGTGCCTGTTATGAGACATTTGACTAATCTCACTGTTTTGATCTCCCATGTGCAAGGACTAACCCCAGGCCAGAATAGAGGTTGAATGTTGTCAATGTCTTGTAATCTTTATTGAAAATTTTCACTAAATAAAAAAAGTTGGCGTTTTTGTGTACCAAAAAGATTTTTTATCAAGGTAAAATGGATTATAGTGCATGACTGATTTATCAAATGAGGACAAACTGATACTTCTACAACATGCCATTAACAAGTATGAAGATGAGAACACTTTGCTTGAAAAACTAAAAGCGGTATTGCCTCAAAAGGACATAGACCGCGGCATTGCAACACTGATTGGTACCCAGAGGGTAAGAAGAATAGGCCCAGATGTGTTACAGAATAATGTCAGCCACATAGGTGAACTACCAGAGATTCCACCTCATATCAAAGAGATTGTAGATACTCTTTAGATGAAAATGAGAGGATTTTATTCCAAACGAATACGTCGACAGCGAATAAAAAAGGAATCCCCCCCACTCGTGCGTAAAAATTTCGCCATAACTAGAATTATGATGTCAGGCAGTTTTTGCATGGATACTCTTTAACCAGTCTTTATAATAATCGGTTAAAATATTTGTAAATTTGTAAAATACATACATATCACTTTGTATCATACGATCTTTCTTGAATGTTCTTAATTGTATTTTTATTGGGGCGTATAAACGGTCTTTGCCCGATATTCCATTATTGTGAATTACACAGTGTCGAATGTATAATATTGCATCGAATTCATTAAATCTGTCATGCGAAAGTAATTGATGATCTCTGGATTTCTCCATAATTTCTGCAAGATATATTTTATCATCTTGTTGTAATTTTTTCCGTAATTCGTTAAACCACGCTTGTTTACTTCCCAGAATCATTTGCTTTGCATCATATTCCATGGCGGACATTACAGAAATAAACATCCATTTTGTTATGAGCATAACTCGGTCTGCATTTTCTTGTTTTGTATTAACAATTTGTTCCGGATTTAGATTTGGTGGAGGAGGAATCTTCCATATATTCAAATAATAATTTATCAACTCGAAAGTTAATGTTACACTATTAAACAACATGGCAAAAAAAGTTGAATTAATTTTTAACTGTTCAATTTCGTCACCGTATGTTCGCAATTTGTTTCTTAAATCCCATATGTTTTTAGATAAAATTTCCATGTCTAGACTCAAAGTATTCAATAAAGACTATGTTTCGTTCGAACAAATTGACAACGAATTAACATCTTCACGCCACTAACGATTTTTTAATTCTTTTTCAATTTCGTCACGATATGACTTCAGATGACCTTGAATAAATGCAAAAACATCTTGTGG
>CAVRLU010000023.1:0-12561 GCA_963722115.1 uncultured Nitrososphaerota archaeon | reverse complement strand
TCGATGAGCAGCGCCAGTGCATCGTCCAGCTGGCCGCGAGCCTTGCAAATCAACGCTTGGTTACCCAGACTTCTCTGCAGGTCTTCACGATTGCCGAGCTGTTTGCCAATGTGCTCTTGCTCCCTAAGAAGCGTCATGGCCTCGTCGAGTTGCCCACGCTTGATCTGGATGACCGCCTGGCCGCCGAGGCTTCTCTGCAGACCGTCGAAATTGTCGTTGGCGCCGACAGATGCGCTCTTCTTCGAGGCGGAGTGCCATTGCGCCGTCGAGGTCACCGCGCCTGTCGAGAATCGCCGCTTGGTTGCCGAGGCTGATCGCGAGCCCATCGAAGTTGCCGATTTGTGTAGCGAGTATTTATTTTTGGATGAGTATAAAAACAGATGTGACTAGGTTTTGCTGATCCTAGTCTATTTTATTTGAAATGTAGTACTGTATGTGATCACCAAGAATTTGAAGTGCAAAGGAATTTGCTACAGGTTTGCAGCAAAAAAACCATTGGGAGGATATAGATTTGCAGTGGGACAAAGACCTTGTTCTGTATGTGGAATATTTGTGGACTCGTTATCCGTTGGAATACGTTGTCCATGTTGTAATAATAAACTAAGGTTGAATTCAAGGAATGCCAAGTCAAGAAAAAATAGATTGAATCTACCGCATTATAAAATGTTAGAAAATACAAGTAATCTGATAAAATCTGTGAATTCTATAATATTGGAATCAGATCAAGTGCTAACAGACTAAACTAGTTTTAAATAAGTAAAAGGACCAATTGGAGTGATAGGAATGCAAAACAAAGACTCGCAAGAAAAAGCAGACAAAACCGTAAACGAAAAAGAGGTCAAGGTAGATGATAAAATGGTTCAGATTCTAATTGATGATTCCGCTGATGTATCGCTTGATGATTTTCAGACAAACGACAAAAAAGTCTTGTCGGTCTTAAACCAGGATAGCGATGTTAGTGATAACCAGTATACGTTCAACGGTCTTGTACGAAAGTTGGGTATCCACCAACAAAGCCTAACACGTTCATTACATAGGCTAGAAAGTGCAGGCTTGGTAAAAAAAACAGACTATGGCTACAAACTCACAAAGAATTTGGATTCAATACTTGTCAAAAAATCAAGAATTGATCTTGAAAATCTATCAAAGAGAATCTCACACCAGTACGAACAATTTGAACAGATACTCCAACTATACATCCCAACTGATATCAAAGTAGAAGATGTGATAAACAAATTACTTGGAAAATGGTTTGGCACTCTACGCTGGATAGGAATTATTGAAGGCGATGGTGGATATGTGCTACAATGGGCAAGTAGTGACAAGTATCATGTCAATCTAAAACTTGTCTCAAGATATGCCGTTGTAGAAAGTGATGCTTCTGGGGCCAATCTCAAGTCCGAGTCTATAATCCATGCTCACAGAATACTGGAACAGATTACAAAACTGCTCAAAGAAAGACAAGAGAGACCTGATGATAAAAATAGGTATCATTCTTTTAGCTCGTATAATTAAGAATTGACGCCTGTAATGTACAATACCTGTAGTTTTAAAAACTAGAAATGGTTTGTACGTCTGAAATTCTTATCTTCTAGCCCTTTACTTGATTTAATATTTCTAGGTCCTATTTGGATTTTAAAAGTCTGATGACAAAAATAGTTCCGCTGTCATTGGTTGATTTTACCTTTATGCTGCCGCCATGTTTGCGCATTATGACATCACTTGCCGGCAATCCAAGGCCTGTTCCTATCATCCTTGTTGTAAATAATGGATCAAATATTTTGGACAGTAAATTTTGTGGGATTCCAGGTCCTGCATCACCTATTTCTACATCCACATCCGACGTATTCTCTATTATCTTGATGTCTATTCTGCCGTTGTTTTGCATTGCTTGGATTGCGTTTAAGATTAAATTTACAAATACAATTTCGAGTTTATCCGGATCACAGAGAACCAATGCATCATTACTTGGCAAGTTTATTTTTACATCTGCTGGAATTGTTATTCTGCTTACAGTGTCTGTAATTATGTCTGAAATTGAATGAAGTTGTAATATTAATTCAGGAGATCTTACATATTCCATTACCTCATTTACTTGGTGAGACATTCGATTAACAGCACGGGTCATCATATCAATGTGGTTACATGCCTCTTTTAAAACGAGGTTTTTTGATTTCATTAGTTCAATGCTATTTTTTACTATGCTCAATGGATTTCGAAAATCATGCGCTATTCTTGCCGTAAGCTCACCAAGTATTGTCATTTTTTGCAGTTCAAGTTCACTTATCAATTCTCTTGCATTGGTCATGTCAGATATGTCTCTTATCACACTATTACTACCAAGCAAGTTTTTGTTCTCATCATACAAGTTGGATGCGCTAATTAATGCAGGAAATGTACTGCCATCTTTTCTTTTCATTATGATCTCCCTGTTTGCCACGCTACCAGTTTTTTTCCAGGTGTCAAACGAGTCTTTCATTGCAGGTATGCTGGAGCAATGAACGTGCTCAAATATGGATGAGCCAATCACTTCTTCTTTTGAAAATCCTAGGTCCTTTGCATATGACTTGTTACACGCAATGATTATGCCATCATTATCTATTGTTCTAAACATTAGTGGGGAATCTTCGTAATGATTCTTGTAAATTAGATCATATGGGAAATATTGATTGTTTGAGTGCACAACTTTACACTACTTTCTTAATTTTTAATACTTTGTATTACAATGTTGTAACAAAATGATAGTACAAGTCAATATTTTGAATGATTTGGCCAGGAATCATGAAATATGTCTCTCATGAAAACGATCTCTAAATACAACAATGTTTGGTTTTAGATTATTCCAAATGTCTTTTCGCAAGTCTATCTCTTACATTTTAGCATGTACTCATGCTTGTTTTTGCCGTCATTATGATAAATCCTATCCTGCTTCGTTTTTTACATTTTGGGCATTTTGAAAGTTTTCCATCTGTATCTGTATTTGATACAGTATATGCAATCACACTATATTCATAGTTGCAAGTTTCACAAAATACCACTAGTGTCATGTATAATTAGCGTCAATCTTGCAGATAATCATTTCTGCCTTGAATCTATTTGCATGCAGATGATAGAATGTATTCTTACTCCATTCTTTTGTAAATTGATTTAAAATCTTCTGCAATTAGATATGCTGTATTCTCAAGGTGTGTGACTTCGGTCATGTTTGATTTGCCTCTGGAAATCTGTCTCATGAGTGTCATGCATTTGTGAATCTGATTATGGTCAAGCGGATTCTCACCTGACATTACATTGAAACACTCTACAAAATCCAGAGAAAAATTCAAGACTATTACTTCCCAGTTTTCTATATTAGTTGGATATCCAATTCCTTGGGCAAATGTGCGAAATT
The DNA here is from genome assembly GCA_963722115.1 of uncultured Nitrososphaerota archaeon. Lineage (GTDB taxonomy): Archaea > Thermoproteota > Nitrososphaeria > Nitrososphaerales > Nitrosopumilaceae > Nitrosotalea. Next base: position 9,170 of record CAVRLU010000023.1, on the reverse strand, counting down.
CATTACTTCTATCAATGAGTAGCATTTTCAAAGCCTTGTGAGCTTTTTTTAATTCATAGTTGTCTAATGCACTTGAACCTTGCATGGGAATAGTTACACATGAATCGTATTTTAAGATGGATCTAAATTATTATGCTTGATAAGACGTATAAATTAGATTGATTCAAAAATGACAATGTTAACTTGGCTAAATTACTCATTTCTTTCAAACTATGTGATAATTATTTTAATTTAGGACGTCCTTTTCAATTCTGCCGTCTTTGATTAGAACTGTTCTGTCGGTAGATTCTGCAAGTTCTGGATTGTGTGTGACCATTATGATGGTGCGTCCAAACTTGTGTGATAATGTCTTTAGCATGTCAAATATGTCTTGACCTGTCTTTGTATCCAAATTTCCTGTTGGCTCGTCTGCTAAAATTATTGCGGGATTGTTTATCAAACATCTTGCAATTGCAACTCTTTGCTGCTGTCCTCCACTCAAGTTAGCTGGCTTTTGTTTTGCCTTGTCTGCTATTCCAAGCTCTTCTAAAATTTTCTTGGCTCTACGATTTGCCTCTGTGGTAGACATTCCAGCTATGATTGCAGGCAGTTTTACATTGATTTCAACTGTGGTCCTGTTGACCAGATTGTATGATTGAAAGATGTATCCTATGAGACGATTTCGCATGGTTGCAATTTCAGAGTCTCCCAGAGCAAAAATGTCATATCCATTTATGAAAACATTGCCTGATGTTGGTCTATCAAGTGCACCTATGATATTGAGTAGTGTAGATTTCCCGCTTCCAGAAGGACCCATGATGGATACAAACTGGCCGCGTTTTACTGTAAAATTTACGTCTTCTAGCGCAACCACTCTACCTGAAGATGAATCAAATATTTTGTAGACATGTTCAGTTTTTAGTACTATATCATCGGTGATTTGTGGTGATTTTGAAATCATGTCTGTAGTGATATTATTGGCATGTAGAGTATCGGTGATGTGTTTTGGCAGGTTCAACTAAGATAATTTCACACATGTTGTATTTTAGTTGCTAGTAGATTATTATTCTTGAATGTGGAGCGGTATGACTTAGTCCATTTGTATCTTTTTTCGTGATTTTTTAAGATAGACAAAAACTGATCCAATGATAATTGGTATGATTACAAATGGAATATATCCAAGTTGTAAACTTGCATCTAAATTTGCAAATGGTGTTGTATTTGGAACAATTCTGTAAATGGTTCCATCTGTAAGGGATACTATATACAAAAGACCATCTGGGCCTGTTGTTACATCACTAACACAACCAAATCCAGTTCCAAATATTATCTCGTCCATGGGATCTCCTATGTTTGCTACTTTATCCTGTAGTTGAGGTGAATTGAATACAAAGCCATCCCTGTTTTGGTTTAGTTCAAATCTGTATATGTTTCCGTTATTGCAATCTCCTACAAACAAATTGTTTTGATATTTTCCATATTCTTGAGATTTTGCAAACGCTAGTCCAGTGGGAGCTACGGTATTCCACCAAGTAAATTGTGGATCATGATATGTATAATTTAGAAATTTTGGAATGTGTTCAAGCTGAGTTTTGTTTGCAGGCCCCATTAAGACATCCCATCCACTGTTAAAGTATGGAGGAACTATGTTGATTTCATCTCCATAATCTGGACCGTTTTCTGTATCCCAGAGTTTTCCAGTAACAGGATCAACAGTTAGACCGAAACTGTTTCTTATTCCTATGGCATAATATGAACCGGGTGGGGAAATTCTAAAAATGACTGATGTGTCATCTGGTGTTCCAACAGGATGGTTTTGTAGATTTCCATAGTGACCTGCATCGCCTACCACAAGATAGACTGAACCATTAAGATCAGTTGTCATGGCTCCGCCATTGTGGTATGTTTGCGTTTGTAACAGGTTTTTAATCAGAGTCCTATTGACTAATGCATTGCCGTTCCAGTCATAGCTATAGACTCGTTTTCCAAGTGGCGGTCCTCCCATTTTAGATGATTCTGTAAAGTAAAGATACACCTTGGTCCCAACAGTTGTAATTCCAAGCATCCCTTGTTCTCCAACACTTGTAATATTTTCCTGAAGAACTGGTTTTTCTTGCAAAACTCCGTCTCTGAATAAATGGACCTGACCTGATACTTTTGATAAAATAAGAATGTCATTTCCCTCAAAGGCTATTGTAGTAGGACTACAACAAATTCCAGTAACATATTTTTGAACAATGAAATTGCCGTCTTTTACAGATGGCTCTGCGTATGAGGGTAAGATGACAAGTCCCACGAATACAAAAATCAGACTTGCCAAAACCTTCAATATTTTTCTAGTAAATATACTGGTTAATAAATCAGAATTTGAAAATGTGTGATAAAGATAAACTCATTGCATTTTAAAAAAATAAAAATGAACGCCTTTGAAAAGGCTTAGGTATTATCAGTGCGTATTCTACGAAATGCCTGTCCCGGTTCGATTATTCCTGTTTCGACTATGGGTTTTTCTCCTAGTGCTTTTTCTATTGCCTTTCTCCCAAGTTCTACAGCTTGCTCTAACTTCATATCATTGCTGTATTCCTTTGTGATGACATCAAGGGCAATGTCAGACGCCTGACCGATTGCAAATCCTGAGCCTCTAAAGAAAGTTCCACTTGGATCTACTTGATACAATTGGATTCCTGTCTGGTCTTCTCCTGTGATTATTACGGATGCAGCTTGAGGTCTTACTGCATATGTTGTATAGTTGTGGAGAAAACTGCTCAGATGTTTTGCAAGCGAGTCTACATCTATTGGAGTCTCGTATGTCAACCTATGTTTTTGCGATTCAAGACGTAGTGTGTCAATTAACTGCAAGATATCTCCAATGTACCCAGAGCCTGTTGCACCAATGTGATAGTCAATTGGAAATATTTTTTCTGATGGCTCTATCAATGGATGTGTTGGTTTTATCTGACTTGCAATCATTGCAAAGTTTGGAGTCTTGATTCCTATTGTAGTCGAGCCTCTGCTTACAGCCTCCAACGCACTATCTACAAGCACCAGTCTTCCCTGTGGCCCATAGAATGGAAATCTTCCACTGTTTTGAGATTCAGACATTTATACTGCAACCTCCGGCAAATTCTGTATTGCTAGAATGTTTATTCCATTTCCAGATCCTGGGTCTCGCTCCATCGCTGCAGATACTGCACGTGATGCAATCTCACTTGCCTGACTATTTGTCAGGTCCTTGTTGTACAAGCTTTCCAGCACTCCATATGCAATAGGCGAACCCGAGCCAGATGATGCAAAGTCTTCCTCCATGACTGCACCGCTCATGTCTGCTGCAAATACATGCGCTCCTTCCCTGTCTACTCCAGCTACGAGCAGTTCTACGTAATATGGCTGGTAATTTCTAAGACCAGAATATGCAATGTTTGCAATCAGCCTTGAAGATTCTTTTATGCTCAATGGGAATCCTCTTCTTAATTCCATGAGCCTTCGTTCTGCTTTTGCCACCTTGATTATGTGTTCTGCATCTGAGACTTGGCCTGCAATTGCAACAGCCAGTGTCTCATCTATCTTTGCAATTTTTTGTACTATTTTAGATCCGATGAAAAAGCCTTTGCTTGCTCTTTTGTCTGAACCTAATACTACGCCGTCTCTAGTTTTGATTCCAACTATTGTTGTCATGCAAGTTATACTGTACCCATGAATTAATTGACTAGGGATAATGCAAATCAGTCACTCTGGAATTACGTGCATGATTTTTCAAATTGTTTTGTATTTTCATGTGGCAAATGCATAGTATTTTATTCCATGATTTTGTATCATATCATAATATGCGAGATATCAACGAGATTATGCCCAAAGTTCCTAATATGAAGTGGGGAGCACTGACCAATGCTTTTCCAACAAATGACAAAATAAAAGAAATGGATAAACTCTTTCCACATGACGGCAGGTGGCATACTGTATTTGAGGAACCAGAACAAGTCTTCGTTGACGGTGTCAGAATATGGAAAAAAGATGCCGACAAGATGAGCTAAAATCTAGTCTGCCATAAATCTCTGATCTGCAATTCCTACAACTCTTAATTTTGTCTTGCCCTCAATTGGATGAATTGCAAAATACGGCTCTCCCCATCTTCTGTAATGCATTAATTTTTCATCTCCTGTCATGTGAACTGCAAGAACTTCACCCTTGTTTGGAATGTTAACAGTGTGAAATGTGCACAATCTCTCAGTCCTTACTTTGTCATATTCTGTTTGCATGAATATGAAATCTGCAGAACCGTATTCGTATAGTGATATTACGGGTTCAAATGGATTTGATGTCAAGTTTTCTACTTCATTTATGACATAGCTGTTGAAATGATATCTTGCATATTCTTCCATGTGTTCTACTTCATTTCTATATGTCCAGGGTGAGTCTCTGTCAAATACTATGTTGTAAATGGTTCCTGTGTTTGGAATATCGTTTTTTTGGCCTTGTATTGCAGAATAGAGTGCCGCAAGGCCGAACCTTTTGGCTTTGGCGTTTGTTAATCCAAATAACTCGTGAAATGCCTCATAATTTCCTGACTTTTTGGAAGTGGAGATTGACTCCATCATGGGAACTCCCATGGATGCACAAAGTGACGTGTGATATCTGTTGGCAAATGGCCTAAATGATCCAGTTGCTTTTTCTTTTAGGCTGTTTAACTTTGGCAGCCTCTTTTCAAATTCTGCAAGGGGTTCATATCTGAAATTTTTAGATTCGTTTATTGCGTTTATCCTGTTTAAGGATTGTCTTATCAAGGAGGCAGTCTTCTGATCGATGCGATGTCTTGCTATTATCTCGTCTAGTATGATATTATCAATTTTATCGTTCATGGTCTGTTTTTTGATGTGACAATAGAGTTAAATTTCCTTTGGAGATAACTATCCAACAAATGGCTCAGCGTATAAAGCAGGCAGATCCATATGATCAAATTCTAAATCTTGACGCTACCATTCGTTTTGTTGGCAGGATAAAAGATAGAAAGTTGGTTACGTTTGTAAGAAGGCCTACTGCAGCGCCATTGCTTGATGAGGAGCTAAGTAACATGGTGCATTATCAGGCATCTGTCAAGGCTTCATGGGATGAAATGTTCAACGAAAAACTAGGTAAGACAAACTGGATGATAACATCCAAAGAAAAAGTAAAACTGATTACATTGTTTCTTGATGACGGTCTTTTGATACTTTCAACCGACCCTGATTCAAACCATGATGAAATAATTGCTAAAATCAAAAACCTAAACACAAAACTCTGATTAATCCTAAATTATTGGAAAAATATTTTATATTATGATTCAGCTAGTATTATGAAAACTAAGCTTGCCTTTTGAGGGAATTCTATATCCTATTGTGGTGATGTAATAATTGAAAGTCTTGGTCAAATTGTTTTTTATCTGTCTACTAGTCAGCAATTGACCGGCAAGAATGGCTTTCTTGGAGGGGACCTACCAAAGACCTCTCCAACTTTTTTATTACAGAGGTGTTAGCATTTTTTAAAATTATGCTTCTACTCTTGGACCCATACCTGCATTTCTTGCAGAAAGATTTCAGACATCCATTAGAAACAGTGCCTCAGGATTTGCGTATAATGGTGGGTTGTTAGTGGGTTCATGGGCACCACTTATAGCTGTAACTGTGCTCTCACGAGTAGGTCCTCTGGCACCTATCTTTCTTGGAATTAATCTAATGATAGGTTCTGCCATATTGCTAGTTGGCGCAAAACTTAATCCTGAAACAAAAGAGGCGGATCTTTCTGACTAGTTCTAAACTTTAATCCATTGTTTCTTTTTGCCATGTTCTGTGAGTAGTGCATATACTCTGTCAAATGATTCCTGGGATATGCTGCCCTGCTCGACCATTCTCTGAACAATGGATTCTAGCTTGATGTGTTTCTCACGAATCATTTTCATGATCTCGTCAAACATTTGCTTGATTAACTCTGATTCTGCATCTTCCGGTTTTATAGGCATGATATACCATTAACATTTAATTATAATAAAGTTAAATTTTGACTCTAAGCTTTTATCTGATCATTTCCTATGTATTCTATGATTGCGTATATCTTTGCAACCTGTGTACCTGGTCAGGAAAATGACGCAATATCTAAAATTAAGAAATTGCCAAATGTTGTTGAAGTAAATGGAATCATGGGCAGATATGATGTATTTGTCAAGGTATTTGCAAAAAAGGAAGAAGATCTACATGCTGCAATAACTGGTGTAAGGGATGTACCAGATATTACAAGTACCGCAACCTTTGCTGCAATTAGAGGCCAGGGTGGTTCTATAGATGAAGAAAAATAATGTCGCTATATGCTAAAACAATAAAACTCCAAGAATCACTATCCAAGAAAGTTATTCAAAAAGACTATCTTCTGGACATTACGACAATTGGTGGCACTGATGTTTCATACAAGAACGGAGTTGCCAGGGCCTCTTGTGTTGTACTCAAAAACAAGACACTTGAACTTTTGGAATCTAAAATTTTGCAAAGCCAAGTGACAGAACCTTACATTCCGGGACTGTTGATGTTGCGAGAGTCTGAACCAATTCTTTCTGTATTAAAATTGCTGGAAGGTGATTTTGACGTCTTGCTTGTTGATGGTAATGGACGTCTACATCCACGCCGATGCGGTCTTGCATGTTACCTTGGAATTATATTGGATAAACCTGTGATAGGGGTTGCAAAAAGTCTGTTATGCGGAAGAGAAGAAGATGATGATATCGTACTTGATGGGGAAATTCTGGGTAAAATAGTAGGAAAGAAAAAAGGAAAGAAAGTCTTCGTAAGTGTTGGAAATAAAATTACGCTTGATACTGCCACTTGCCTTGTAAAATCGCTAATAAGAGAAGATCAGTGGCTTCCAGAACCTTTGAGATTGGCAGATCTGTATTCTAAAAATAAAGTCTGAAAACTTAAGGATTATTTAATTGAGCATATATTGAAAGTCATGAGCGCAAATACCATCAAAAAGGCCACCGCCTTGGCAAAGAACGGTGTTGTTATGATTGAAGACGATTTGTTTCAGGTAAAATCATCAAGCGACCCGTCAAAGTCCTACATGGTAACGTCAGACAGCTGTGACTGTGAGGGATTCAAAAATTTTTATAAATTTCATCATGGCAAGGGACTAAAGGCAAACTGCTCGCATCTTGAAGCTGTGAGGATCTTCAAAAAAATGTCAGACAAAAAGACTACAAGCAAAAAATAGAAATTAATTTAGAAAAATTATTGGTGTGAAATTGCCTCAAGAGGCTCCCTTGTATAATATTGTATATTCATCTGGACGGTCTCGTTCTTTTTTAGCCTTGAGTGCATCTTGGTATTTGTCATAATGCGCGATAAAGTAGAGCCTTCTTCCAAGTGATTCAAAATAATCAATTCCGCATAGATTAAAACCTGATTCTGGCGTCAGTGCCTTTTTTTCTTCCTCTGTTATATCTGAGCTCATAATTTATCATGTTGTATAATGTGCTATTTGAAATTAACTTGGAGAAATTTTATTCTAGTTTTTCTTTGAATCAGAATGCAGTATTGTAAATGATTTGTTTACCAATTCCTTTGTGGGAATTACAACGCTCTCATTTTTTTCATTGGTAACTATTACGTGAAATGTTTCTGAAGAAGTGATTGTACCTGTTATGTCTCCAATTCTAATTACTTGACCTACTTTGTATGTGGAACGATTTTGAGATGCTCCTACTATGGTTGGCAGTATGTCTTTTAGTGTAAACCCTAGACCTATTGCAATTGCTGCACCCACTGCGACTGCAATACTCCATGAGAATGCAGCAACAAGTGTTGGTATGACTGATTGACCGATGCCGATTTGAGTAAGACCTACTGCAAATACTACACTGTAAATTACTATCTTAACTCCAGTGCCAATGTATCTGCTGCCTCCATAATTGTGTATGACAAGCTCATGATTTACCCACTTGATGACATAGTTTGCTATTATTGAACCGATGATTACAATCATTACAAACGCAAGCAAATTTGGAATCCAGAGCCACAAAGATGTAAGTGCGCTTGTAAGCTGTTGGAGTTGTAATTCGTTTATTGCCGCTACGATGAAAAACAAGTAGACAAACCACTTGGCTGTTGCCGCAATTAGGCGCGCAGAATCAATCTTTCCAACAGTCTCTTCAACAATGCTTGACTCAGAAAGGCTGTACACGCTTGCCTTCTTTAGGATCTTTCTTGCTGTTTTTTCTATTATTCTGAATACGATTTTTCCTACTACTAGGCCAATTATCAATAATACTGCAGCGGCAATTATCTTTGGTGCAGAACTCGCAATCTCTGTTGCAAATGTCTTTACTGCTTCAGTTTCAGGACCGTAAAACTGGTTGGCAATGGATGTATCTTGGGCATATGCAATTCCTGTACCTGAAGCTGCTAAAAATATAGTTAACAAAATAATATTTCTTAAATTTCTAGCCAAGTTACACTTGACCAAATGTCTGCACACATATACCTATTGATAAGCTAAGGTTATGACGACTAAGCTGGTTTTTTAAGATATTGTCTAATTCTAATCTAAAATTATACTTTTGAGTTCTTCAGGTTTTTCTACAACATGATCAGGATGGGATGTTAACAAGGCCAGTTTTAGTATTATATCCCCATGTCACTCCTATGACTTTGATTCCTGCTTTCTTGGCAGCCTCGACATCTCTTATCTCGTCTCCAATGTAAATTGGATCTGCATGAGGTATTTTTTTCTCCTTCATCAATTTTTTTAACAATCTACTTTTGCCAAACACTGCTCTACCAGAATATACGAAATCAAACAATTCTAGATTGTTATTCTTTAAAAACTCTGTAACATTCTCTCTAGAGTTTGTAGTCAAGATTCCTAGAACACAACCATTTTCCTTGAGGTAGACAAGCGTATCTCTGAGGTCTACGGCAGTTTTCAAATGAACGATTTCTTTGTTCATTTCAAATCTTATCTTTCTTACAACTATTGGAAGCTTGAATATTGATATGCCTAGGTGTTTCAATACTGCACTTGGTTTTTTTTCTCGAAGTTTTGGCAAGTCACTGAGTGGAATTTTTTTGTATCCGTAATGGTCGGCAAATTTGTTTGCAATTTTTATGACTACTGATAACGTATCTGCAATCGTTCCATCAAAATCAAAGACTATGGTAGGCATTAGAGTT
>CAVRLU010000022.1:0-7910 GCA_963722115.1 uncultured Nitrososphaerota archaeon | reverse complement strand
TGTTTGCTGGAGAGTTTCCAGTTGTTGGAGCGTGGATGTGACATCTTGAGACGGTTCTGTGTGGAGGGAATCCAGGCTGATGAAGAACGTTGCCGGAAATACGTGGAATCTTCTACCGCTACAGCTACGGCGCTCTTGCCTGTGCTCGGCTATGAAGGCGCCTGCCGGGTGGTGCACTTTTCCCGCAGGGAAGGCGGGACAATCAGAGATGCCGCAATCAGGAACGGTATGATCACCGAAGAGCAGTTCGAGCAGTTGGTAAGCCCCAAGCCGTGTGTCGGCTAGGGTCTCCCATGCTCATGAAGAAAGGAACGGAATGACTCAACAGGCTCCCAAGGGACTCAGACTACACATTGGTCTGTTTGGCCGCCGCAATGTGGGCAAGTCGAGCCTGCTCAACGCCATAACCCGTCAGCAGGTTTCTATTGTGTCTGAATGGGCAGGCACCACCATCCGGTGGAAAAACCCATGGAACTTCTGCCACTGGGGCCTGTGCTATTCATAGATGAAAGCCTTGCCCTGGTACACGAATACAAAGGCAAGAAATACTATTTCTGCTGTCATGGCTGCAAGAGAATCTTTGTTAGAAAACCAAACAAGTGGAAGAAAAATTAGATAGGATAGGTGCCACACATGCGGCAAAAATGCGTACCCACACTAACAGCATAACTACAACTAGGACACTTGATTTCAGACTTTATCAAATTATACGGAGCCTCAAAATACTTTCTATAAATCTCGTAATAATACAAGGACTCTTTTGAAGGTAGAGTGACTTTATCTTTTTCCAGATATTGTTTAGATTTTTCATCATACACAGAATCAGGGATTAAATTATCAAGAAAAGCAGTCAGCCCACTGGTTCCAGAACCGTCTTGCATTGCAGCCTTTTCTCTCCAGACTATCGACTCTGGAAGAATATCTTCAAAAGCCTTACGTAGAATCCACTTACCATACATCGCTCCCTTTTCTTCATGTACTTTCAGATTTGATGGGATCTTTTTTGCGTACTCTGATACTATATCATCAAGAAAAGGTGTACAAAGCGATATTCCAACTGACTTTGAAATAGATTTTGAAGGATAGTGCATTACTTTCCAAATCCTTTCTAGATCTTTGTCCAGTTCCTTACCAGACAATTTCTTGAAAAAATTATATCCTGCAAAGAGTTCATCAGCGCCATCACCAGTCATCATAGATCTACATCCAGATTCTTTGGCAGTCTTCATTGTAAGATACACTACAACATTATTCCGAATCTCTATTGGATTGAATACTTGAAGGATCTTGATTGTCTCTTCTGCAGCAGATAAAAGATCTTCAATATTTGCAGAAATAACTTTAAGATCTAGTCGATTTTGTTTTGCCACAAGCTGAGCATACATTAGATCCTTGGATGCAAAGTCTTTTGCAATAAGAGCAAATGCTGTAATTTTCTTATCACGCATACAAGAAGCAAGTATCGAACTATCAAGACCTCCGGAAAGTGCAAGACAGTCATAATTGCAATTTGCCACTGCTTGTGATATTAGTGACGTTATTTTTACAAACTCTTGCAATAAACAGATCTTTTCTACGCTCTAAATTAAGTCATCATAAAAAATATGATTAGGTTTAAATATTTTGTAACAACATTTTTGCGTATGCTTCTTCCTTCAGAGATAGAAACCAAGACTCTCATACCTGCGTTAAGGGCAATTTTAGCAAAGAAGCTAATAGAAGAGCACAAGATAAGAGAAGAAGAAGTCTCAAAATTGTTAGGAGTCACTCAAGCAGCCATAAGTAATTACGTCAGAGGAACAAGAGGCGATCCAGTTCTGATAAACAAGTTATTGTCAGTAAAGGAAGTATCAGACATGATAAACGATATTTCTAATAATCTTGCTTCAAAGATGGCATATACCCCAGCAAGTCTTTCAAAGTTCATAGGTCTTTGCAATTACATAAAATCCAGTTTGCTGATATGTGACATTCATCACAAGCTTGAATCAAACATAGACGAGGCAGTTTGCAAAGAATGTGAAAGTATGCTTCTAAAAGGTCCCGGCACTTCGTTCTAGTTTGTTTTTGTTACAGTAATTTTAATAATGGACATCATTGAAGGTCCGGAATTTTCTCGAGTCTCTTCACTGTCTACAACAATATCAAGAATTTTGGAATTTCCCTTCATCATGTTTTCAGTTACAATATTTGCAACCGCTACTGCAGTAGGTATTGACTGACCTCTGGCTACAAGTGTAACTGTTTTGTATTTCACTAGATCAGTCAAGAGATCAAGTGCGCATGGAACAATGTCTTGTTGATATATAGTAACTATCTTACCTGTAGAGTTTGGGAAATTTCCATTTGCCTGTGTTTTATCTTCGCTAATCAACAAACTCTATCACCACCATTTACGCATTCTATTAAAGTCTTATCGACCATTCATCCATTAATCGAAAAGATCGATTGGAATGTTTTGAAAGTCACCATTTGGTAAAACCCGTCTTATTGTAATAGGAATGACACGTTTTTCAAGTTCTGCATAAGCAAGATCAAGGGATGTTGCAACATCTTTTGGTATCGGTATGAAAGGTGGTGCTCCCAATGATAATTGTAATGCCCTTGCTCCAAGTATTCTTGCTTTTTCAAATCTTGTCAATGTTGGAGGACCTATCATTATCTTACCTTTTCCAGTCATCTCATACTCTACTGGAACATGAATTGGATCTACATCTATAATTTCACGAGCGTCAATTATCTTTCTTAGTCTCTCTTGTTCTGCGATTTCTTCTGCACTAAGCTCCTTCTTTCCCTTCTTTCCGGGTTTAACCTCTTCCTCTTCTTCTACTGGAGCTTCAGTTGTTTCAACTACAACAGGTCCTAAGATTGGTTCTTCTTCCTCTACTGGTTGAACCTCTTCAGTATCTACACTAACTTCCTCAGGTTCATCCGACATTGTGATGTTGGATAAAGAAACGTTATATATTCATAATCCTTCTCGTCAAAAATGAGCGCAGGCTCTGTTTCCAAGCAAGATCTGGTCCTAACTCTAAAGGGTAAGACTAGTCTCAATTTAGAATTAAAGCGTCATTTAGCTCCAAAGACGGTTGGAACCATAATGAGATCAATTCCAATCGAGGGAAATGCCCACATGATTGGTACAAGTATTGCATTTGTTGATACAATCATTAGAGCAGGTGGAGAAAAATTACGAACTCAATTCAAAAAAGGAGACGTTGGCTTTTTGGCCTCCAATAGTTCGATTTGTTTTTTCATCGAAGATATATCAGCTACAAAATCTATGACATTGATTGGTAAAGTAACATCAAACATCGAGTCTTTGAAAGATGTAAAACCTGGAGATATATTTACAATAACTCAGGCTGGAACGTAGATATGGTGTCCGCTATAGCCACCAATTCTTTTTACTGAACCCTTTTTCAACTGATTTTGTAAAAATGCATTTGCTGCAGATATTTTGACATTAGCTTGTCTAGATAATTCTTGGACTGTGAATACCTTTGCACCTTTAATGAAATTCATGGCTTGGTTCTCATCTACGATAACAGAGATGTTTGTTCTTTGTTTCTGCTCTTTCTTATCTCCCTTCTTTTGGCCTCCCTTCTTGTCAGCCTCTGCTGTCTGAGATTTTTCTGCTTGTGCAGGAGATTGTTTCTTGCCGCCACCCATACCCAATTCTTTTTCTCTCCTATTTATAAACGAACAAAATTTTAAGAAATTCTAAATACTAGCTCAAGTAGCTTTTTGTCATGGGATTAGATGTAATCGAAGAAAAAAACCTAAACGATGTGATAACTTATGCTCTTGATTATCCAACAATGGTATTAGCAGAGGCAAGATCGTGGCCCATAACAAACATGGAAGATTTTGCCATCGGACTATACATTGGATATGTGGGAGGAGTATTCTTTGACGGATTTCTTAGGAGAAACAAACGGTTTTTGGACTCTGAAGAGAATTCTGATTTTCATACAATAATTTCAAAGAGGACAACAGAAATTAAATTAAAAATTCAAGCACATTTACACAAGAAATAACTCAACCTTTTATCCTACATACAGTAAACATCGTCAGATGAAATTCTCACTTGTTGCAGATACCCTAAGTTACATGGAGAGTACGACAAAGAGACTTGAATTGACACAACATCTAGTTGATTCTTTTTAAAATTACACCTCCTGACATAATACCAAAAGTTGTCTATCTCCTTCAAGGAAAACTCAGACCTGACCATGAAGGAGTAGAGATAGGCATTGCTGAAAAGATTGCAATAAGAGCGTTATCAAAATCATCAGGAATATCAGTAAAAAAAATAGAGCATGAATACAAGGAGACAGGGGATTTTGGCCAGGTTGCATCAAAGATACTTGAACAGAAAACTCAGACTACATTTCTAAACCAAGATATCACTGTTGAGAGAGTATACGATACTCTCTATAAAATTGCAGAACTCAAAGGTGCAAGGTCTCAAGACATGAAGATGAAATACATCTCTAGTCTACTAAATGATGCAACTCCTACAGAAGGTGGATTTATTGCAAAAATAATTACATCGAATCTTCGATTAGGAATCGCAGATTATACAATACTTGATGCCCTTTCTGTTGCATATACAGGCTCTAAAGAAAATCGACCCATTTTAGAACATGCGTATAATGTTTGCAGCGATTTAGGAAAAGTATCTCAGGCAGTTTCAAAAGATGGAATAAATTCTTTAAAAGATTTTCAGGTAAAAATTTTCAGCCCAATTCGACCAATGCTTGCAGAGAGAGTAAAAAGTCCACAAGAGGCTCATGAAAAGATGGGTCCAGAATTTGCTGCCGAGTACAAGTTAGACGGTGAAAGAGTTCAGATTCACAGGCATGGAGAAAAAATTATCCTGTATTCAAGAAGTCTCGAAAACATAACCAACTACTATCCAGACATTGTAGAAAATATTGGCAAGTCTTTGAAAGCCAATGAAGTAATACTAGAAGCAGAGATTGTTGCAATAAATGACGATACTGGAGAATTTCTACCATTTCAAGAATTGATGCATCGAAGACGTAAATACAAGATTGCCAAGGCAGTTCAAGAATATCCCATAACGGTAAATTTCTTTGATGTATTGTTAGAAGATGGAAAAGCTGTCTAGATACATCGTACAAGGAAAGAAGAAAAATTCTTGAGAGAATCATAGTCGAAGATTCTTTTGCAAAAGTCATGCCAATGACACTAGTGAAAACAGATAATGAGGTAGAAGATAGTTTAGAGAATGCAATAAACTCGGGATGTGAGGGACTCATGCTCAAGCATCTTGATTCACCGTACCGTGCAGGTGCAAGAGCAAGTAATTGGCTAAAACTCAAGCGTGAATATAGAAACGAATTGGGAGACAGTTTGGACTTGGTTGTGGTAGGGGCATTTTATGGAAGAGGTAGAAGAACTGGGAGATATGGTGCATTACTATTATCAGCACATGATGATCAAATGGATACATTTCCTAGCATTTGTAAAGTTGGCACAGGATTTACAGATGAGAGTTTGGATCAATTTTATCAAATTCTTGCAGACAAGATCACCGTGAAAAAGGATCCAAGAATTGAAAGCGGTCTTGAAGCAGATGTATGGTTTGAACCTGAAGTTGTAATAGAGATTGTTGCATCAGAGATAACGCTTAGTCCAATTCATAAAGTTGCCATGGATAAAATTAGAAAAGGTAGTGGATTGGCTCTTCGATTTCCGAAATTCACTGGAAAAATAAGATTTGAGAAAACATCTGAAAATGCTACTACCATTGATGAGATCTTAACTTTATACAATAGTCAAAAACGTGTTATCCAAGACGAAAGACAATCTTGAGAAAATTATTCTCGGTTACACAGTATTTACGCAAGGATTATTAGCCGCAGGCCTAGTTTAGAATCTCTAGATGTATAGCGGAGAACTTGAAGTTCAGGCAAAGAGAAAGGCCCTTGCCGTTTTACAAGACGAAATAAACAGAATTCTCAACGCTGTAAGAGATCTATCAATTCTGCCTGGTTTGATTATCAAGGCAGACAAATCTGAGATAAAACAACTACTTGAGACGAATAAAGAATACAGAAGATGAAGTAGAAGCTCTCCGTAGAAAAATCACTAGAGAAATTTCAGATGTTGGAGGTCTCATGATGAACAGAGAGAATCTTTTGAACTCGGCATACACGATGGATGAAATAGCAGGATACATCACAGGCATTGCCTTTAAACTCTCAAATATCAAGGCAGCCACACTCAAAAAAGAAAAGCTTGACAAGGATCTTACAGAACTAATAGAATTAGCTGTAGACCAAATTCATAAAATTAATGAAATAATCAGGGCTCTTGCAAGCAACAACAGCACGGCGGCAATTGATCTTGCCCACGAGGCACAGAAGATAGAGAGAAAGGTAGACGACAAGTATAGAGCATTAAGCATAAGAGTACTTGACGAAACTGCCTCAACCAAAAGAGCTATTGCTTCTAAAGGATGTAGTAGAAGGAATTGAAGAAATGTCAGATAAAGTTCTTCAAGTCTCAGATTCATTCATTTTGCTGGCTCTTAGCCTATAAAATTTTGAAATACTCTTTTTCCTTTTTTTGCCAATTAATTGTAAACACTAAAATCGATTATCTTTTTCATCAGAAATGATTTGAAAGGAGATCTAATAGAAAACAGGATAATAGTTTGGAATATTAAAGATTCCCGTTCCCTCTTTGTTGCAGGATATTATGGAAAACCAATCGGCATGACAAAACCAAAGCCTGAGGAGATAAACGTGCCTTTGATTTTAGATCTAATAGAAGGACTCTATCTACAAGAAAAATCAAAACTCAAAGTATTTCATGCCAAAAAATCAGTTACACAAAAAGAGCTTTTAGAAATATGTAGAAGAGAATATCATAATTTTGACAAGAAATACACAGTGTACAAAGATTTTAGAGATAAGGGATACATTGTAAATCCTGGAATCAAGTTTGGTTGTGATTTTGCAGTATATCAAAAAGGACCCGGAATTGACCATGCACCATATCTTCTCCAAGTGTACAATTCCACAGATACCATATCTGCAACAAGTGTTGTTCTGGCCGGAAGATTGGCAACAACAGTAAGAAAACAATTCATCTTGGCAATTCCAAAAGGGGATAAAGTTGATTGTTTAGCTTTGGACTGGTGGAGAGCCTAATTCTCTTTTGATGTGAGAAGCAATACGGTCATACACTGCAAATAATTCTTTTGTCATGGCAAAATTATAGCTGTCTTTCCACTTGCCATAAATTCTGATATCGCCTTTAGTTGGCTCTACAGTGATGTGTGCATCTTCGTACGATAATCTTGTCATCATGTTCTTAAGTTCAGCATCAGAATTCAAAGCATCTGCCAAAGTACCACCAATCCACTGAACCCCAGTTACTCTCTTAGAAGCAAAATATCCTTTGGTTTCAAGTTTTGGCCTTGCAAGAAAATTTTCTTCAGGCATGTCATGATGAGTTTTTACAATAAAGTGTGCTTGAAATCTGTCTTGGGCACCCCATGGTATAGGATTAAGATCTTGTGTCATTTTCAACCCTTTTGAATTATTTGCACTTCATCAATGTTGTAACCCTTGAGTTGGATAACTCCATGATTTGTTACCATGGCTGGAGAATTTGTAAAATGTTTTGAATAATAATTTTCTTTTTCTGCTTCATCTGTATCAAGAGGTTTTGCCTCGGCATCAATACCAATTTTTTTAAGGGAATCACAGTATTCTTCATTTTTATTCATCGGGTGTGATATATCGGATTCAGAATCATGCATGTGTGAATTTTGGTCAGCCCACAAATAAATATGTCTGTACAACCCAAAAGATCCCAAGGACAAGTTTTGCGCCCAACTACCTACAACGTCTAAATAGTCCAAAAATATT
>CAVRLU010000021.1:0-14216 GCA_963722115.1 uncultured Nitrososphaerota archaeon | reverse complement strand
GAGTTCGAGGGTCGGTGCGATGCTCCGCCGCGCGATGCCTCGGCGCACCGCTCGCCACGATCCGCCCGCCCTCCTTCCCGGCGCCCGGGCCGAGCTCGATCACGCGATTCCGCACGCGCGACGAGCTTCGCGTCGTGCTCCACGACGACCACCGCGTTGCCGGCGTCCGCGACGCGGCGCAGTACGGCGGCGAGCCTCGCCGTGTCGCGGGGGTGCAGCCCCTGCGTGGGCTCGTCGAGGACGTAGGCCACGCCGGTGAGGCCGCCGCCCAGCGCCGCGGCCACCAATTCCTTAAATGAGGTAAAAGAGACACTTGTTTATCTCGGAACAAAAAGTTTTGATCTCAAGTCTGCCAAAATTTTAGAGATAAAGGAGGTAGGAAATGGCGAACGTGTCTGTGTGGATACAGCGTCCATGTTAGGACGAGGTGAAGGAATGCTGATTGGTAGCAGATCAAATTTCCTCTTTCTAGTACACAACGAATCAGTTGGCTCATCATTTACTTCGCCAAGACCTTTTAGAGTAAATGCAGGGGCAGTACATTGCTATACGTTATCTCCAGATGGAACAACAAATTATTTATCAGAATTAGAAACCGGTTCAGAAGTTCTTGTCATAAATTCACATGGCAAAGCTCGAAGAGCTACAGTTGGTCGTTCAAAAATTGAAAGTAGGCCCATGCTTATGATAAAAGCTCAAATTGGAAATGAAATTGGAGGCATCATTGCACAAAATGCTGAGACAATTCGTTTTGTACGTCCAGATGGCCATCTTGTCTCAGTCACACATCTAAAGAAAGGAGACACGGTTCTTGCATATTCAAAACCTGCAACAGGAAGACACTTTGGCATGGAAGTAGATGACGAATATATTGTTGAAAAATAATTTTTCACATGTAATACAAATTTAGAAAAGTTGTAAAATTCTTATACAGTGATATTATGAAATCATCTATTGAATCTTCGTTGTAATATATGTTCCATAGAGATAGATGAAGAAGAAGTAGATTCTCATATAGATACGCCTCAGCATCTAGAGAACAAGTCAAAAATTTCTACAAACGGAAAAGGTTTAGACAAGAGTGTTACAAACATGTGGCATGATTCATTAGATTAACAAAATATTCCGTTTTATAAAAATAAAAAAGATGTGTCACTCGAATTTCTTTTTCAGCTGAATTATTTCAGCCATCTCTTCTTTGAGATGTTTTTTCAAAAGAGATTCATGTTCTCTTTTATGCCTCCAGTACAAATTCATAATAGATTGTCTGGATCGGGCATGTTTTAATGCCGCAGTATATTTTCTGTGACTTTTTTCAACAATTCGAAAATACGATTTGCTGTTAGAAGTTACCATATGAGAATTTTCGATTCTTAATAGATAACCCTTCCTATTTAGTAAAATCATTCATGTAAAAATTTACAACGGTTCGGGCTTTTTCCAGTTAGGAACAAGTTGCATCTTACGAAGTGACGGAGGTTCTAAGGTTCTTTTCTTAGCAATTTTGACATATTTTGATGATTTGTCTACCCCAATGTATTTTCGGTGAAGAAATCTGGCCATCTTTGTAGTTTGACCACTCCCAACAAACGGATCAAGTACAAGATCTCCCATGTTACTGTAAAGTTGAATTAAACGGTAAGGTATTTCTTCTGGAAATGCCGCAGGATGAAATCTTCTATAGCTTGGAGGCATCGGGGCTATGTGCCAGATCGAATTTGCAATTTCTTTTTTCATTAAATCATTAAGAACCAATTTACTTTTCTTATCTTTGAAATTATGGAATGGCATTTTTCTTAGAATTATAATCTGTTCATGCATAATATTTGGATAATAATACGTAGGATAAGGATGCTGAACTGTAACTCTAAATCGTTTTTTGCCACCAGTGACTTTGTTCCAGATTATTTCTTCAAAAAAACTCCAGCCTATTTCTTTTTTGGTTAACTCTACAAGAAGTAATGCAGGAAGAGGAAGTTTACTTTTTCCTTCAATGATTTCATTTCCTATCACAATACAACAAAATCCTCCAGGTTTGGTTACACGGTAAACTTCAGAAAAAACACTTCTCATCTCTTCGAGCCAATCTTCAAGAGATACCTCAACGGTTCCGCGATACCACTTTTCCGTATCCTGGTGTTCTTGATAGTTTATGGCATTATGATATGGCGGAGATGTAACAGTTAATGCAATCTTATTGTCTTGTAACTGAGAAAGATCTTTTGAATTTCCAACCATTATGGAATTTGGTTTCCACATTACTTTCCTCAATCATTTTGATATTTAACAGTTGTAAAAATAGAAAAATCATTTTCACAGGAAATTAAAACAAAGAAAATCAGCTAAAACATGTCAAGTACATGTTTTAGATAATCATGTATTTTTCTTTACTTCTATTTCTATAGTGGATACATTTCTTGCTCTTCCATCTAACGATTGAAGTTGCTCTGATCCTATTTTGATTTGTCCTATAGAATACCCACCGGAGTTATCAGTCCTTCTTGCAATTATTTGTGCAACGTCTACTGCTCTACCAATGCTAAGCCCTCTTGCTTTTATTGAGACTTGTGGGTTGTTAGCTAGCTGGATGAGTGCAGATGTTACGTATGCCATGATGGGCTTTTTTCCTATGAAGACGGTATCTTTTGCTTCGTGATGTGCGTCAGTGCTCATGAATACCCTCTAGAAATGATCGTTTCATAAAAGTTTCTTCCACATGGAACATCTATAAGAAATACAAAAGGTTACCAGCCTTGAGACTAGTCTCAGCAAATATCGCCATCACAAACAATATCAATAATCATATCAAAATTCAGAGTTGCCAAGAGTCTACAAAATAGCATGAATTTTTAGATCGGATAATGAAAATTCTTTATTAAATTTACGAAGAATTCGATGCTAATCTAAATATAGTAGTGAAATGTAGTTCAACCAATGTCTAACCAACAAATCAGGATAGGATTGGTCGCATTAGTGTTAACAGTAATAATGGTTTTTGCGGCAGCATTACCAGCTGTAAATGCATTAACACCAAGCACAGTATACAGTAGATTTCAACAGAAAACAGACTTGTATCCAGGCGGACAACACATTTGTGGTGAAAAGCTCTGTTCACCAAACGATTGGAATAAGATGAAGATTAATCTTCATTCAGCACAACGTAACCCAGATGCTTGCCCGCAGCTTAAAGGATGGCAGCCATGTGGACTACAATCACCTGTACCAAAGACTTCAAAGTAAAACATCTCAAACACAATGTCTACCAAGGTCTGTGTAACAATCGCAGAATCCAACCCTAGAAAAATTGTCAAAGAGATAAAGAGAGCTCTTGTGGACTCTGACTATGCAGAACTTAGGTTAGATTTTTTAAAACCAAATCAAATTCCTTTTTGTTTAACGCTTTCAAAAAAATATCTCAAACGATGCATATGCACAGTA
Source organism: uncultured Nitrososphaerota archaeon (assembly GCA_963722115.1). Lineage (GTDB taxonomy): Archaea > Thermoproteota > Nitrososphaeria > Nitrososphaerales > Nitrosopumilaceae > Nitrosotalea. The sequence goes on along the minus strand of CAVRLU010000021.1, from coordinate 10,778 downwards.
CGACCAACTACAGAGGGCGGAAAATTTCAAGGCACTGAAAAGGAAAGAATTTCCATATTAAAATTAATTTCTGAATTTGAACCATATCTTTTAGATGTAGAATATAACACACTAAGGAAAAACCAAGAATTACAAAAATATCTCAAAAGCACTAAAACTAACATACTTGTATCATGGCATGACTTTGTAAAAACTCCAAATGATCAAATTCTTAGAGTAATGCTTCAAAGAATGTCCAAGTTTTCTAATAATATCAAAATTGTCACTACTGCAAAAACAATAGGCGACACCATACGGGTTCTTGCGCTATACAAAAATCATGCAAAGAAAGTCAATCTAGTTTCCTTTGCCATGGGAGACCATGGTAGAATGTCAAGAATATTGTGTACAAAGCTTGGAAGTCCTTACACATATGTTTCACTAGGCAAACCAGTAGCACCAGGCCAATTCAGTCTTAAGGAAATGAAAAGCATATTGGCTTTGGAAGATAAAAGTTAGAAAGAGTTTCAATTACAGCACATGGATATTTTACAGATTAACGATATAATCAGTCAGAATTTTTTTCCAACAATCTTCTAACAAAATCGTATTCTGCTTTTTTAATTCTGGTAGAATCAGAAACTTCATGAGCCATATCTACAAGGTCATTTTTGGTCAAATCAGTTACTACTGTATCTTCTTTTGCAGATTGAAGTGAGTAATCTATGTCGTTTAAAACATTCGCATTCTCATCAAGTAGTTTAACACATTCATCAATCATATTGATAAAATCATCCATATCTTCCAATACTTTAATCAAAACATATTACATTAATTAATTAATCTGTCATGGTAGGCATCAAAGCCAATACCACCATTATTATAAAAGAAACAAGAAAAATATGCCAATGAAACTCAAGTCGTCTACTAATAACACACCACGAAATACAATAATTTTAGTCTATAATTGTAACAATCCTATTAGGAATATTCAGATTAGTACTGTTTTTAGTACTCGTATGGGTAGCGGCGTTGATATTCATAGTAGTTTATCAATACAGAGCATCTAAATCAAATGTAGGCAATTTTGTTTGTTTAGATTGCGCTACAATCCATCAAGATTTGGCATGTCCAAAATGCGGATCAAAACTTAAGAAAATATATTCAAGAGATAACAAGTATGGAATTTGACCTACTATAGATAAACTATCAAATGTCCCTAATCGCTTAAATCACGATTCGTCAAGTAAAACATGATGACAAAAACCTATGCGATCATAGGAGATCCGATTGATCATTCATTTTCTCCTGCACTTCATAATGCCGCTTTTTTATTCACAGGCCTTGATTGCACATATATCGCATATAGAATTCCAAAAGGAGAATTAGAGTTTGGCATTGAAGCATTAAAGAAGATAGGCATTGCAGGATTCAATGTTACAATACCCCATAAGGTTGACATGATGAAATTTCTTGATGAGGCTGATAGCGAATGTAAATTAGTAGGAGCTACAAATACAGTAACCAATGACGCGGGATACCTCAAGGGATACAATACAGATGTAGAAGGTTTCTTAGATCCGATAAAAAAGAGAAAAATTGATTCCAAAGATTCTGATGTTTTACTAATTGGTGCAGGTGGAGCTGCAAGAGCTATAATAGTTGGATTCAGTAAGGAAAAAGTTCGTAAAATTACTATTGCAAATAGAACTCGTGAAAGAGCAGAAGAATTAATCAAATTTGCCCAGAATCTAGGTTTAGAATCAGATTATTCGGATCTTCAATCAGCTGGCGAGACTGCCAATAAATACAAATTTGTAGTAAATGCAACATCGGTTGGACTAAAAGGAATAGGTTGTCCCATATCTACAAAAAACATTAGTCAAGGCTCAATAGTCTATGATATAGTCTACGTACCAGTTGAAACTCCTTTAATTGAACAGTCAAAAAATCAAGGTGCGATGATCATATATGGATGGGAAATGCTTCTTGCTCAAGCAATGAAGTCATTTGAGATTTGGACTAATAGACAGGCCCCATACGAAGCCATGAAATTAACTTTACTTGGTAGGTTTTAGAGATGCGTAAGGTAAAAGCAAGCATGCATGGTGCAGTGTCAATAGTAAACGCTATTGCCACAGGAAAGGGTTCTACTCTGGGCATATCATTAGGCATTGAGGCAATCGTAGAAACAGAACCTGGTAGGGGAATAATATTTGAAAATAGAGAGTCAAATCTCAGTTCACGACTCATACGAAAGGTCGTTGAAACATCGGTTCCAAAATCAGAACTTGAAAAAAATAAAATAGTAATTTCTGTAAAATCTGAAATCCCTTCAGGGTATGGGCTCAAAAGTTCAAGTGCTATTTCATCAGTAATATCACTTGCGTGTGCAAAATTGTTCAAACCAAAAGCAACTGATCTTGAAATTTTAAAAGATGGAGTATATGCATCCATAGAGTCCAAAGTAAGCATAACAGGAGCTTTTGATGACGCATGTGCATGCTACTTTGGAGGATTTATTGTAACAGACAATTCTAACATAAAAATAATAAAATCAGAAAAAGCACCAGAAGATTTGTCTGCAATAATATTCATTCCAAAATCTAGAAGAAGGGGTAATGTAAAAAAATTAAAAATTCTAAATGGTGTTTTTTCCCAGGCATGGGATCTTGCCAACAAGTCAGACTATTGGAATGCGATGATACTCAATGGGCTTGCCACATCTGCAATATTAGGATCTGATCCAAAAATCATAACTGATCTCATAGATAATGGAGCACTTGGTGCATCGGTATCTGGAAATGGACCTTCAATAGCAGCAGTGGTAAAAAATGACAAAATATCAAGTGTAAAGAAGGTATTCTCATCATTAGAAGGAGAAACCATGGTTTCTTCGATAAACAACAGGAAGGCAGAAGTTCATGAAATGTAAGGTTGACAAGTCACGTCTTTCTGGCGTCATAAAATGCCCTCCAAACAAGAGTTATTCTCATCGTGCTGTTTTTCTTGCTGCACTTGCAAATGGAAAAAGTACTTTAAGAAACGTTTTGCTTTCCAGAGACACGCTGGCAACAATTAACGCATGCAGGGTTTTCGGAGCCAAAATAGAAATTAATAATTCAACAGTGATAGTTGAAAGTGGAGGAGAGATAATTCCACAGACTCATGAAATCGATGCGTCCAATTCAGGCACTACAATTAGAATTTCAACCGCAATTTCATCTCTTTCAGATAATACAATGATGCTCACGGGGGATTCTAGTCTAAAAAAAAGACCAATGCAACCACTTCTTGATGCACTAGAGCAACTCGGAGTACATTGCACATCAACTGATGGCAAACCACCAGTCACTGTGAAAGGAAAGGCAGTTGGTGGAATCACTCACATTTCCGGTTCAATCTCAAGCCAATTTATTTCCGCACTCTTGATCATAGGTCCAAAGATGAAGGATGGGCTCACACTAGAAATCGATGGAGATCTAGTATCAAAGCCATATCTTGACTCCACCATTGCTACGATGAAAAAATTCAGTGCTACAGTTAATGTAATTTCATCATACAAAAAATACAATGTTCCAAATCAAGAATACAAATCCACAGATTTTGTAGTTCCTTCAGATTTCTCAAGCATGGCACTCTTACTTTCTGCAGCAGTATTATTAGGAGAAAACATGTCAATTGAGGCATCTATTGGAGATTTACCCCAAGGAGACAAAGAAATAATACCATATTTAGAAAAACTAGGTGTCAAAATAAACATGGGAGAAAAAATAACCGTAACTTCTCCAAAACTTCTCAATGGAGGAAGGTTTAATCTTTCAAACAATCCAGACCTTCTTCCACCAATGGCAATTCTCACTCTTAAGACATCAAAACCAATTGAGATTTACAATGTAAAACATGCACGATTTAAAGAAACAGATAGAATTGCAATTTTGGCAAAAGAACTTGCAAAGATCGGAATCATAGTAACAGAAAAAGAAGATGGATTAATTCTAGATGCCCCAAAAATTCTAAAGAGTGCAGAATTAGATTCTTCTGAAGATCACAGACTTTTCATGGCACTTTCTATTGCAGGCATGTTTGTTGGAAATTGTACTGTTACTGATCCTGATTCGGTAGATGTCTCATATCCAACATTTGTAGAAGATATGAAGAAAATTGGTGCAAAAATAATAGTTTGAGGTAAGATAGATTTTTCAATAATTTCATCCTAAATAGCCCTATTTCCTAGAAAGATTATAAACGCGTAAAAGAAAATTTCATCATGTCTTCAAGCACCATAGGACAGCGTTTTGTTTTTACAAGTTTTGGTGAAAGCCATGGAAGATGCATAGGTGCAACAGTAGATGGTTGTCCAGCAGGATTAGAGATTGAAGAAAAAGACATTCAAACTATGCTAGATTTACGCAAACCTGGTCAGTCCATCATTACAACCCAAAGAAAAGAGGACGATAAAGTCGAGATTCTTTCAGGAGTCTACAAAGGATACACTACAGGAGCGCCAATTACAATGATCATTTGGAATAAAGATCAGCATTCAAGAGATTATGATAATCTCGCTCTGAAACCAAGACCTGGTCATTCTGATTATCCAGCATATATCAAGTACAAAGGATTTAACGATATTAGGGGAGGAGGTAGATTTTCAGGAAGGTTAACGGCTACGTTTGTCATGGCAGGAGCGATAGCAAGAAAACTTCTTTTGAAAACTTTAGGAGTTGAGACTTTTTCCTATACATGCCAAGTCGGAAATATAAAAATGAAAGAGCACGCAACAATGAAAATGAAAAATTCAGTATATAACAATGAAGTAAGATGTCCAGACCCAAAGATTGCAGATAAGATGCGTCAAACAATTCTTGCGGTAAGACGTAGTGGAGATTCCATAGGCGGTGTTATCGAATCATTAACAGTGAACTTACCAGTAGGACTCGGAGAGCCCATTTTTGGTTCCTTAGAATCAGATTTGAGTAAAGCGCTTTTTTCAATTCCTGCCGTAAAAGGAGTAGAATTTGGTTCTGGCTTTCATGGTTCTACATTACACGGTTCAGAAAATAATGATGAATTTTTAATTAAAAATGGAAAGATCCAAACCAAAACTAACAACGCAGGAGGAATACTAGGTGGTATTTCCACAGGAATGCCAATTGTCTTGCGAGTTGCATTCAAGCCAGCATCATCAATATCAAAAAAACAGCAGACTGTCGATCTTAAAACAAAGAAACCAGCTTCTTTGATAGTTCAAGGAAGACATGATCCATGTGTAGTTCCTCGTGCACCCCCTGTAGTAGACTCGTTAGTATCAGTTGTACTTGCTGATCATGCAATAAGAGCAGGTTTCATTCCCTTGGTCATTAGATAAGAAATGTCAGACATCAACAACTTGCGTGACAAAATAGACAAAATAACATTTGACATTCTAAAATTAATTAAAGAAAGAAATGATGTAGCAAAGGAAATTGGTAATTTAAAGAGCAATTTAGGCATAGGAGTTACAAATGAAGAAAGAGAGAATCAACTTCGTGCAAGAGTTTTGGTGTTATGTAAAGAGATAGGACTAGATGAAAAAACTGCCATGATAATGTTAAATTTTCTATTAAATGAATCAGTCAAAATTCAATCTGAAAACAAGCAGACACATTTGTCTGTATTTTTGAAAGCAAAGAAAATGGAACAAGATGGAAAAATGATTATCCATATGGAGGTGGGCGAGCCGGATTTCTTGCCACCAAAGATTGTCAAAGATGCACTTTCCGAAGTCTATGATAAGGGGTATACAAAATACGGTGATTCAAAAGGAATGTCGGAATTCAGAGATGCACTTGCAAAGTATGTCACAGAAAAATTTGAGGTCAAAACATCATCACAAAATATTCTTGTTTCTCCAGGAGCACGATTTTCCATATTTCTTGCAATTTCCAGCCTATTGAATCCAGGTAATGAAATCATAATAATAGAACCAGCTTGGCCTGCATATCGTGACAATGCCCTCAATTCTGGAATAAAGGTTAGAACTATTCACACTACACTTGAAGACAAGTGGGAGCCAAATATCAAAGACATAGAGAGCGCAATAAATCAGAATACAAAGATGATAGTTCTCAACTATCCAAATAATCCAACTGGCAAGATTCTCCCAGTAAAATTACAAGATCAAATAATGGATTTAGTAGTCAAGAATGATTTGTATGTGTTAAGTGATGAGATTTACTCTTCATATGCATACAAACCATGGAAGAGTATACTCACTTATGGGTACAACAAATCCATAGTAACACAGTCATTTTCAAAATCACATGCTATGACAGGCTTTAGAATTGGATATACAGTATCCAGTTCTGACATCATAGAAAAAATGTCAAAGCTTCAGGCGCTTGCATTAACAAATGTATCAGAACCAATCCAATATGTCGCCATGAAAGCATTAGAGGCAGATACAACTAACAATACTAGAACTATCAAAAACAGAGTAGAATCCATATCGAAAAAGGCAAAAACAATGCAATTAGACTTTATAGAGCCAGATGGTGCCATGTACTTGTTTGTCAAGGTAAGACAAGATAATTTTGATTCAGTAGATTTTACAAACAAACTTTTGGATGCAGGGGTGGCAATAGCACCAGGAGAGGGATTTGGCAACTATCAAGGGTTTGTTAGGATATCAGCCTGCCAGCCAGAAGATACACTTAATCAGGGAATGCAAATAATAGAGGACAGGTTAAGGAGTAAATAATGAAGAAGAAGATTGCGATAATAGGGGCAGAAGGCCAAATGGGAAAATGGTTCTCGAGGTATTTTCTTGAGAAAGATTATGACATAATTGGATACGACTCTGAAAAAGAGATTTTAAATAAATCAGTTACAAAGGCGCAGTCACTTGTAGGGGCCATTCTAACAGCTGACTATGTTATTTTATGCATCCCCGTAAAACGTACACCTGAGACGATAAGACTCATAGCAAAAGAGATGAAACGTGACTCTTATTTGATAGACATCTCTTCTCTTAAAACAAAAACTGCCGCTGCACTTTCTAAGATACCAGACAAAGTAAACCCCATTTGCATTCATCCTATGTTCGGCCCTGGAACTAAGAAACTAAAAGGACAAAACATAATCTCTATTCCAATTCGAGACGCAAAAAAAGAGATGGCCGTAACAAAATCATTGTTTGAAGAAGCAAACTTTGTTCAGATAGATGCAGCAGAGCATGACAAGAAAATTGCAATTGTACTTGGAATGCCCCACTTGGTGAATTTGGCACTTGCCAACATATTTGCAAAGGAAGAAAATTTCTCCCTAGTTGAAAAAATGGCTGGAACTACTTTCAAGGCTCAGAAGTATCTCACTACAGGCATAATGACGGAACCTCAAGAACTTATTGAAACAATAATTTCAAATCCTGAGATTAGAAGATATGCGGAAGAATTTTGGAAAGACATAGGCAGGATGCTCATTTTGATTCAAGAGAATAAGACAGAAGAGATGATAAAATACATTTCAAGTGCCAAAGAAAGATTAGCCAAGAATGTTGATTTTGATGAATCATACAAGAAGCTTGTTACAATGGTAAACGCTGTAGAAAAATAATTGAAATCCACTAAAATTGTAACTTCTTTTTTGACTCAGGACAGTCAGTATCTAATTCTAAAACGAAGTGACAAAGTCAGGACAATGAAAGATCTGTGGGCAGGCATAAGTGGAATCATAGAAGGCAATGAGAATCCATTATACAGGGCAAAAAAAGAGATACTTGAAGAGACAAGCATTACAGAAAATCAAATTACTCTAGTCAGAGCAGCGTCGCAAATGAGAATAGATTCACCCCAATACGCAAACCATGAATGGTTGATCTTTCCGTTTTTATTTTCTGTAAAAAAACCTCAAATCAGATTGAATTGGGAAAATTCCGAATACAGATGGATACCTTCATCAGATTTGACAAAATTTCAAACAGTTCCAAGTCTTGAGAAAGTATTAGCTAGTCTGTTGTAATTTTTCTACTTCTGTTTTAGTGAATCTCTGTTGTGGAAGCATAATGTAAACACATGCACCCCCACACATTGTACATGGAACCATATTTCCTTTGAGTTGACCAGTTCTTGCATGAATACGCGCTGCTTCTTCTGGATCAATTGAGAGCGCAATCTGTTTTTCCCAGTTTAATGTTCTTCTTGCTTCAGTCATCTCCATATCCCATTTGATTGCCTTGTCTCTTAATTTGACAAGATCTCCGGCATGAGCTGCAATTCTATATGCAATTAGTCCTGCCTTTACCTCTTCTGCATTAGGTAATGCAAGATGTTCTGCAGGTGTTAGATAACATAGTAAATCAACTCCTTCACTTGCAGAGATTGCAGCACCTATTGCACTTGCAATATGATCATGTCCTGAAGCGATGTCTGTTACTAGCGGCCCTAGTACATAATAGGGTACTTCACCAATTAGTGATTTTGCCAATCTGACATTGGCTGCAACTTCGTTGAGTGGCACATGTCCCGGTCCTTCAACCATCACTTGTACATCTTTTTCATGTGCTATTTTAGTAAGTCGTGAGATATTGATCATTTCTTGTACTTGAAGTTCATCGTGTGAATCAAGAATAGAACCTGGTCGTAATGCGTCACCCAGACTGAAAGTAACGTCATATTTTCTTGCAAGTTCTATCAAATAATCAAAATGCTCAAAGTATGGATTCTCCTTGTCATACTTTAACATCCATGCAGCTGTGATGGTACCTCCTTTGCTTACTATACCCCCATGTCTCTTTACTGCAAGAATACGTTTTGCTATATCTTTAGTTATACCCGAATGAATTGTAGTATAATCAACTCCATCTTTTACATTATGTTCAAAAGCATTGAGAAAGTCATCCTCTGTAATATCAAGTGGATTCTTGTGTTTTTCCACACCGTAATTATATGCCTCATAAACAGGAACTGTTCCAAAAGCAATTGGTGCAACTTCAAGTAGTTTTCTTCGATACAATCCAACATCTCCTCCATCACTAAGATCCATGATAGTATCAGCATGATATTTTATTGCGACCTGAGCTTTCTTGATTTCTTCCTCAAGATTCTGATTTAATGTAGAATTTCCAATGTTTACATTTACCTTAGTCTTCATACCCTTTCCTATTCCAACTACCCTAATCTTTTGTAGACGGGCATTATTGTGAGGGATGATAATAGAACCATTTGCAATTTTGGGAATGAGCCATTCCAATGTCACATCTTCGTCATGTGCAACGGCTTTCATCTCATCGGTAGCAACACCTCTTCGTGCTGCATTCATTTGTGTACTCAATTTACTATTTTTAGCTGAGTAATTGGATTTAAACGTGAGTTTCTAAACCTAAGATCATGCATGTATTATCAATCGCAGGTTCTGATCCTTCCTCAGGTGCAGGCATTCAAGGAGATATTGAAGAGCATTCACCTGTCCTACGAGCTTTCCCGATCCGATTTTATAGAGATGATAGAGGATGATCTTTCGCGGACCATGGATTCCGTTACCAAAGCCCTGGAAGATGCGGCAATGCTGCCGTCAGCCATTGACAAGATCATCCTGGTTGGCGGATCCACCCGGATTCCGGAGATTTCCCGGATGCTGGAGGAAAAATTCGGCCAGATGCCTCATGGAGAGATCGATCCGGATCTGTGTGTGGCGCTGGGGGCCGCCATTCAGGCCGGGCGCGAAATGGGGCTCGATTCATCCAGCGTGCTGCTGGATATCACTCCCTATTCCTTCGGGACATCCGCTCTGGGAGAGATCGACGGCATTCCGACCCCTTATTTGTATGTGCCGCTGATTCGGCGTAATACCAAACTGCCCGCCAGTCGCGGCGATGTGTTTGCCACTGTGTACGATAATCAGAAGCAGGTCGAGGTTACCGTATATCAGGGGGAACAGCCTCACGCCCTTGACAATGTTCTGCTGGGCAAGTTCATGTTCCACCTGACGCCCGCGCCCAGGGGGAGCGATCTCATCATCAATTTTGACCTGGATTTAAATGGCATTCTCAAGATGCAGGCAGTTGAAAAGGCAACGGGTAAAAAAATCGAGGGTGTCATTGAAAACGCCATCGGCCGGTTCAGCGATACCGAAATCACCCAATTCAGACAGCGCGTCGATGACCTGTGGCAGGAACCGGAGAATGTGTTTGAACCCGATCCGGCCGGAGGCGCTTCAGGTGAACCCTTGCCGTCCGATATCGAAACGATTCTCGGCAAGGCCGCTGCCAAACTGGATGACGCACCTCCCGAAGATCGCGATGAAATGGTCAATCTCATGGAAGACATTCAGGATGCGGCCAGAGACAATCGTCTGGAGGATGCCAGGGCATTTGCCAAGGAACTTGAAGAAATTCTTTTTTATATTGGATAAAAAATGGCGATAGGTGTTAGGCTATGGGCTTATACAATTGTATATGACACCGTTTCCCGATAGCCTATAGCCCATTGCCTAAGGATTTTTTATGGAACGCTGCCCTGTCTGTAATGCGCGATACGCCGGAAAGCGGCAATGTCACCGGTGCAAGGCCGACATCGGGATGCTGGCCGATATCGAAGAAGCCGCCGATGCCTATCGAAAACAAGCTGTCGCAGCTTATCAGGCGGCGGATTACCCGCTGATGCTGGATCATGCCAGACGTTCCTGCTCCCTTCGAAAGACGCCGGAAGCGGTCTGGCTGATGGCCTGCGCCGCATTTTTGACCCGGCGATTTGATATGGCCATGCGGCTCAGAAACAGCATTTAATCCGTTTCTTTAAGTTTTGCCGCCCGGAGCGTATGCC